>NZ_JBFTOX010000008.1:0-181047 GCF_056398185.1 Cupriavidus sp. 05L310 | reverse complement strand
TGCCGGCAACGAAGGCGGCGGCAAGGGCGGCGGCGGTGATCAGGGTCTTGGCGAAGAGGTTCGAGGTCATGATGTTCTCCATTCACTTTGAGGATCCGCGCTGGGGCGGAATCGAATCGGTACGCTTTGGAAGCCTTCGTTCTTTCTGGCAGTTATCTACTAGTAGATAGACTGGTTGGCCCAAAAAAAACGGGGATTCCCCGGGTGTTGCGCTGGATCCTCTTTCCTGCTTCAGCTTTCTTGCTGGGGCGGAGCAGTGGCTTCCATGTCCTGAATATTATCTACTGGTAGATAGATAGTCAAGGTGTTTTTTCAACGCCCCTGAAAGTCGATGAAGCGGCACTTCGTTCAGGACAGAAAAACGGCGGCGCAACGTCACCGTTGCACCGCCGCTTTCAGGGCCAGGCGACCACTACCCGGATCGTCTTACCGCACCCGCCCTTCCTTCCAGGCCTGCAGCAGCTTGTCGTAGGCGATGGTCTCGCCCTTGGGCTTCTCGTTGGCCAGCTTCTTCCAGGGCGCGTGGTCATCCGACAGCCATTTGGCGGGATCGCTCTTGGGGTTCAGCTTGGGCGCGCAGTTCGTCATGCCGGCGCGCTGCAACCGTCCCATCACCTGGTCCATTTCCTCGGCCAGGTTGTCCATGGCGGCCTGCGGCGTCTTCTCTCCGGTGACGGCTGTCGCCACATTCTTCCACCACAACTGCGCCAGCTTGGGATAGTCAGGCACGTTGGTCCCGGTGGGCGTCCACGCGACCCGTGCCGGGCTGCGGTAGAACTCGATCAGGCCGCCGTACTGCGCCGCGTTCTTGGTGAGGTAGTCGTGGTGGATATCGCTGTCGCGGATAAAGGTCAGACCGGTGAGCGACTTCTTCAGCGATACCGTCTTCGAGGTCACGAACTGCGCGTAGAGCCACGCCGCCGCGAGACGGTTGGGATCGGTGTTCTTGAAGAAGGTCCAGGAGCCTACGTCCTGGTAGCCGTTCTGCATGCCCTGCTTCCAGTACGGGCCATAGGGCGACGGCGCCATGCGCCATTTGGGCGTGCCATCGGCGTTGACCACCGGCAGGCCCTTCTTGGTCATATCGGCGGTGAACGCCGTGTACCAGAAGATCTGCTGCGCCACCTGCCCTTGCGCCGGCACCGGGCCGGCTTCAGAGAAGGTCATGCCCATGGCCTGCGGCGGCGCGTACTTCTTCATCCAGTCGATGTACTTGGTGAGCGCATAGACCGCGGCCGGGCTGTTGGTGGCGCCGCCGCGCGATACCGAAGCGCCCTCCGGCGTGCACTTGTCGGCGCCCACGCGGATGCCCCACTCATCGACCGGCATGCCGTTGGGCAGGCCTTTGTCGGCCGAACCGGCCATCGACAGCCAGGCGTCGGTGAAACGCCAGCCGAGCGACGGATCCTTCTTGCCGTAATCCATATGGCCGAAGACCTTCTTGCCGTCGAGTTCCTTGACATCGTTGGAGAAGAAATTGGCGATGTCCTCGTACGCGGACCAGTTGGTGGGCACACCCAGGTCATAGCCGTACTTGGCCTTGAACTTGTCCTGCAGGTCCTTGCGCGCGAACCAGTCGGCACGGAACCAGTACAGGTTGGCGAACTGCTGGTCGGGCAACTGGTAGAGCTTGCCGTCCGGCGCCGTGGTGAACTTGGTGCCGATGAAGTCCTTCACGTCCAGCCCCGGATTGGTCCACTCCTTGCCGGCGCCGGCCATATAGTCGGTCAGCGGCAGGATGGCGCCATAGCGGTAGTGGGTGCCGATCAGGTCGGAGTCGGAAATCCAGCCGTCGTAGATGGACTTGCCCGACTGCATGGAGGTCTGCAGCTTCTCCACCACGTCGCCTTCCTGGATGATGTCGTGCTTGACCTGGATGCCGGTGATTTCCTCGAAGGCCTTGGCCAGCGTCTTGGATTCGTACTCGTGGGTGGTGATGGTCTCGGAAACCACGCTGATCTGCGTGACGCCCTTGGCCTTGAGCTTGGCGGCCGCGTCGATGAACCACTTCATCTCGGCGAGCTGCTTGTCCTTGGAGAGCGTCGACGGCTGGAACTCGCTGTCGACCCACTTCCTGGCCTCGGCCTCGCCCGCCCACGCGGCGTGGCCGCAGGCTAGCGCCGCCGCGCAGGCCAGCGCCGTCATGCCCAACTTCACGTGCACCTTCATGAACGTCTCCTCGAGAATCCCCCTCCCTGCTCTTTGTCTGGGACGCGGTCCGGGGAAGGTGCAGGCCGCCATGCCCATTGACGAAAAATCCGTCGCTTTATTCTTGCCGGCCCGGGTTGCCGGCGAACCATGCGAGCCTCAGCCCTTGCGCATCACCAATGCCAGCGCAAGCATCGAAATCACCAGGCTGATCCAGATCGAAGGCTCCTCCGCCAGCGAAAACCACGCCATCATCTTCTCGCCCAGGCCCACCCAGGCCAGGTTGATCCAGGCGGCGCACATCAGTCCGATGAACAACCGGTCGCCCCTGGTGGTAGCGATGGGCAGGAAGCCCTTGCGCTCCATGGTGGGCGCGCGCGTCTCCCACACCGTCATGCCCACCAGCATCAGCGCGATGCAGACGAAGAACACGGCCACCGGGGTGGTCCATACCATCCAGCTGAACATGCGTTCTCCTCCTTACACGCGGCCCATCGCGAAGCCCTTCGCGATGTAGTGCCGCACAAACCAGATCACGATGCCGCCGGGCACGATGGTCAGCACCCCGGCCGCGGCCAGCACGCCCCAGTCCATGCCGGAGGCCGACACCGTGCGCGTCATGGTGGCGACGATGGGCTTGGCGTTGACCGATGTCAGCGTGCGCGCCAGCAGCAGTTCCACCCAGCTGAACATGAAGCAGAAGAATGCGGCCACGCCCACGCCCGCCTTGATCAGCGGCAGGAAGATGGTCATGAAGAAGCGCGGAAAGGAGTAGCCATCCACATAGGCGGTCTCGTCGATCTCGCGCGGCACGCCCGACATGAAGCCCTCCAGGATCCACACCGCCAGCGGCACGTTGAACACCAGGTGGGCCAGCGCCACGCCCAGGTGCGTATCCATCAGCCCGATCGTCGTATAGAGCTGGAAGAACGGCAGGAGAAACACCGCCGGCGGCGTCATGCGGTTGGTCAGCAGCCAGAAGAACACATGCTTGTCGCCGATGAACTGGTATCGCGAAAACGCATAGGCAGCGGGCAGCGCCACGGTGATCGAGATCACCGTGTTCATCGCCACGTAGATCATCGAGTTGATATAGCCCGAGTACCAGGACGCGTCGGTGAAGATGGTCTTGTAGTGCTCCAGCGTGAAATCGTTTGGCCACAGCGACAGCGTGGAGACGATCTCTTCGTTGGACTTGAACGACATGTTCAGCATCCAGTAGATCGGCAGGATGGCGAACACCAGGTACCCCAGCAGGAATACCGCGCGCCAGTAGGTGGCGTTCCGATTGGCTTCACGCATGAGGCATGTCCTCGCTGCCGGCGGTGCCCGCGCGCTGCATCCAGTTATAGAGGATGAAACACGTGAGCAGGATGATCAGGAAGTAGATGATGGAGAACGCCGCGGCCGGCCCGAGATCGAACTGGCCCACGGCCTTCTGCGTCAGGAATTGCGACAGGAAGGTGGTGGCGTTGCCGGGGCCGCCCCCGGTCAGCACGAAGGGCTCGGTGTAGATCATGAAGCTGTCCATGAAACGCAGCAGCACCGCGATCATCAGCACGCCGCGCAGCTTGGGCAGCTGGATGTAGCGGAACACCGCCAGGCGCGAGGCGCCGTCGATCTGCGCGGCCTGGTAGTAGGCATCGGGAATCGCGCGCAGGCCGGCATAGCACAGCAGCGCCACCAGCGGCGTCCAGTGCCAGACATCCATCACCAGCACCGTGAACCAGGCGTCCACCGCGCTGCCGGTGTAGTTGTAGTCGAACCCCATCCCGGCGAGCGCAGCGCCCAGCAAGCCGATGTCGGTACGTCCGAAGATCTGCCAGATCGTGCCAACCACATTCCACGGGATCAGCAGCGACAGCGCGATCACCACCAGCACCGCCGATGCCTTCACCCCTTTGGCCGGCATCGACAGCGCCAGCAGGATGCCCAGCGGGATCTCCACCACCAGCACCGCCAGCGAGAAGCCGAGCTGGCGCAGCAGCGCATCGTGCAGCTCGCCGTCGCGCAGCACCGTGCGGAACCATTCGGTGCCGACGAACACGCGGCGTTCGGGCGAGATGATGTCCTGCACCGAGTAATTGACAATGGTCATCAGCGGCAGGATGGCGGAGAACGCCACGCACAGCACCACCGGGATCACCAGCAGCCAGGCCTTCTGGTTGACGGGCTTCAGCGTGCTCATGCAACCAGCTCCTCGTTGACGTAGTAACAGGTATGACGGTTGAACACGGACAGCCACACGGTCTCGCCCGCCTGCAGCGCCACGGCTTCGTTGCCGAGCCGCCCGCGCACCGTGGCAGCGTGGCCGGAGGCATCCCGCACGCTGGCGGTGACCAGCCAGTAGGTGCCGATGTCCTGCGCGCGCTCCACCCGCGCCGGCACGGCCTGCGGATCGGTGCTGGCGGCCAGCCGCAGGTACTCGGGGCGCACGCCCACCTGGAACGTGCCGGCCGCCTGCAGTGCCGCGGCCGTGGCCGGCACCAGTTCGGGGAAATAGCGCCGCCCGGCGATCTCGATGGCACCGTCGCGCCATTGGCCCGCCAGGAAATTCATGCCCGGCGAGCCGATGAAATTGCCGACAAAGGTATGCGCCGGCCGCTCGAACAAGGCTTCGGCCGATCCCACCTGCACCGCCTTGCCCCGCGACATCACCAGCACTTGCTCGGCAAAGGTAAGCGCCTCGGTCTGGTCATGCGTGACGTAGATCAGGGTCAGCCGGAACTCGTGATGGATTTCCTTGAGCTTGCGGCGCAACTGCCATTTGAGGTGGGGATCGATCACCGTGAGCGGCTCGTCGAACAGGATGGCCGATACGTCCTGGCGCACCAGCCCGCGCCCGAGCGAGATCTTCTGCTTGGCATCGGCCGCCAGGCCGCTCGCGCGGCGGTCCAGCGCGGCGGACAAGTCGAGCATCTCGGCCACGCGGCCAACGCGCTCCTTCACCTGCGCCGGTGCCACGCCGCGGTTGCGCAGCGGAAAAGCCAGGTTTTCGCCTACCGTCATGGTGTCGTAGATCACCGGGAACTGGAACACCTGGGCGATATTGCGCGCCTGCGGGGTGGCTGCGGTCACGTCGCGGCCATCGAAGGAGACGGTGCCGTGCGAGGGCCGCTGCAGGCCGGAAATGCAATTGAGCAGGGTGGTCTTGCCGCAGCCGGAAGGCCCGAGCAAGGCGTAGGCGCCGCCGTCGTTGAAGGTGAACTTCAACGGCAGCAGCGCATAGTCTTCGTCCGATTGCGGTTCGGGCCGGTAGGAATGGGACAGGTCGAGGTCGATGCGCGCCATCTCAGGCTCCCAGCTCGGCAGCCGCCGGCGCCACCCTGCCCGGCCGCCTGGGCGCGTGGATGCGCGTGCCACCGGCATCGAACAGGTAGAGCTGCGCGGGATCGAGATGCAGCGTGAGCGGCGCCCCGAGTTCCAGATCTACCACGCCGGGAAACTGCGCCACCAGGTTGCCCACCGGCGAGTCCATATGCACGAAGGTATCCGATCCGGACAGCTCCGCCAGCGCCACGCGGCCGGCCACCGGCACGGAGCCGGGCACGGCATCCAGCCGCAATGCACCGGCCCGCACGCCAACCGTCACCGCGCCGGCGTGGGTCGCCGCTTCGGGCAGCGGGAGGGTAATGCCGCCCGCCAGCGCGAGCGCGCCTGCCTGCATCTCGCCCGCCATCAGGTTCATCGGAGGATCGCTGAAGGCGCGCGCCACGCGCAGCGAGGCGGGATAGTGGAAGACTTCCGGCGTCGGCCCGTACTGCAGCAGTTCGCCCGCGTCCAGCACCGCGGTGTGGCCGCCCAGCAGCAATGCCTCCGACGGCTCCGTCGTGGCGTAGATCACCGTGGCATTGCCATGGGCGAAGAGCTGCGTCAGCTCCTCGCGCAGTTCTTCGCGCAGCTTGTAGTCCAGGTTGACCAGGGGCTCGTCCAGCAGCATCAGCGGCGCGCCCTTGGCCAGCGCGCGCGCCAGCGCCACGCGTTGCTGCTGCCCGCCGGAGAGCTCCGCGGGAAGGCGGTCGAGCAGGTGCTCGATATGCAGCCGGGCGGCAAGCGCGCGTACCTGCCCATCGATGTCCTTGGCGCGGCGCAGCTTGAGCGGCGAGGCGATATTGTCGAAAACGCTCAGCGAGGGGTAGTTGATGAACTGCTGGTAGACCATGGAGACATTGCGCTCCCGTACCGGCATGCCGGTCACGTCCACGCCGTCCACCTCTACCCGGCCGGCGCTGGGCCGGTCCAGCCCCGCCATGACCCGCATCAATGAAGTCTTGCCGGCCTGCGTGGCACCGAGCAGAATAGTTACCGCGCCCGGCACGGGCGACAAAGACATGGGATACAGATACGCCTGCGAGCCTGCCTGCTGGGCGATGCCTTCCAATCTGAGCTGCATCGGGTCTCCGGGGTTCGACATGCTGTTCCGCGCCGCCGGACCTGCATCGACGCAGACGCACAAATCTTTGCTTCCGCTCGTTTTAGTTCAAAAACGAACATAAAACAATCATGCACTGCATCATTTGTTTTCGTTTGTGTTTGAACTAGAATGCCGGCATGACGCTAAATCCACGCCAGACCGCCCTGCTTGAAGAGGTTCGCAACCAGGGCTTCGCTTCCATCGACGAACTTGCGCGCAAGTTCGGCGTGACCCTGCAGACAGTTCGCCGCGACGTCAACATGCTGGCCGAAAGCGGCATGCTGGCGCGCTTTCACGGTGGCGTGCGGGTCGAGGGCTCGACGGTGGAGAACATCGCCTATCGCCAGCGCCAGGTGCTCAATGCCGAAGGCAACGCGCGCATTGCGCGCACCGTGGCCAGCGCGGTGCCCGAGGGTTGCTCGCTGATCCTCAATATCGGCACCACGGTGGAAGAAATCGCACGCGAGCTGATGCATCACCGCGGGCTGCGCGTGATCACCAACAACCTGAACGTGGCCAGCATCCTGGCCGACAACCCCGATTGCGAGGTCATCGTCGCCGGCGGGGTGCTGCGCTCGCGCGACCGCGGCATCGTGGGCGAGGCCACGGTGGAGTTCATCAGCCAGTTCAAGGTGGATATCGGCCTGATCGGCATTTCGGGCATCGAGGCCGATGGCACGCTGCGCGACTACGATTTTCGCGAAGTGAAGGTGGCGCGGACCATCATCGAGCATTCGCGCGAAGTCTGGCTGGCGGCGGATGCCAGCAAGTTCAACCGGCAAGCCATGGTGGAACTGGCGCATCTCTCGGAGATCGACCGGCTCTTCACCGATCAGCCGCTGAAGCCGCCGTTCGAGAGCATGCTGGAAGAAAGCGGAGTGAGCTGTGTGGTCGCGCAGGCGTGAGCGCGCCGACCGGCAGCGTCCAGGCTGGCGAGGCGGTGCCGGCGCGGCTGGCGCCGGGCACCTGGTGATGGGCTTACTTGAAGACGACGGTCTTGTGGCCGTTGAGCAGGATGCGGTGCTCGGCATGCCATTTGACGGCGCGCGCCAGGGCCACGCATTCCACGTCGCGGCCCACCGCCGTGAGCTGCTCGGGATCCATGCTGTGGTCCACGCGCTCGATTTCCTGCTCGATGATCGGGCCTTCGTCCAGCGCGGCCGTCACGTAGTGGGCGGTGGCGCCGATCAGCTTCACGCCGCGGTCGTGCGCCTGGTAGTAAGGCTTGGCGCCCTTGAAGCTGGGCAGGAAAGAGTGGTGGATATTGATGGCGCGGCCGGCCAGCTTGCGGCACAGGTCGTCGGACAGCACCTGCATGTAGCGCGCCAGCACCACCAGGTCGATGTTCTGCTCCTGCACGATCTCGAACACCTTGTTTTCCTGCGCGGCCTTCTGCTCGGCCGAGGCGTTCATCATCGGCAGGTGGAAGAACGGAATATCGTACGACGCCGCCAGCTGGTAGAAATCGCGGTGGTTCGACACGATGGCGGCGATCTCCACCGGCAGGCCGCTGGCCTTGGCGCGGAACAGCAGGTCGTTCAGGCAATGGCCGATCTTCGACACCATGATCATCACGCGCGGCTTGACGCTGGCGTCGAACAGGTCCCACTGCATGGCGAACTGGTCGCCGACCGGCGCGAAGGCGGCCTTCAGCGTGGGCAGGTCGGGGCCGCCGGCGGCCGGCGTGAAGTGCACCCGCATGAAGAAGCGGCCGGTGAACTCATCGCCGAACTGGTCGGAATCGACGATATTGCAGCCGTGCTGGAACAGCAGGCCCGAGACGGCATGGACGATGCCCGGCTGGTCCGGGCAGGAGATGGTGAGAATGAATCCGGTATTGCTCATCGTGTGTTGTTCTGTCGTGTGCGCGCCGATCATGGGCGGGGGGTGCCGGGCACGCTCCAGCCGCGGCGGTTGAGCGCATCCAGCGTCACCAGGGTCGCATCGACCGTCATGGCGCCATCCGCCATGATAGCAAGCAATGCCTCCGGCTCGATACGGCGGTGCTCGGCCACCTCGCCGTCGCGGTTATGCGGCACGAAATCCGGCGGCAGCGGCAAGTCGTACACATATACGGCTTCCCACTGCACGCCTTCGGGAATTTCGCGCAGGACTTCGATCACGCCGTGCGACTCGGCACGCCGCGCCAGCGCCGGCGGGATGCCGGATTCCTCGTCGCACTCGCGCACCAGCGTGGCGAGCGGATCGCTGCCGTGCGGCATGCCGCCTGCGACCAGGTTGTCCCACATCCCCGGATCGACCGCCTTGGCCGCGCTGCGGCGTGAAATCCACAAGGCGCGTTCGCCGGCAATCACGCCATTCATGTGCGAGGCGAAGGTCAGCAGCCCGAGAAAACGCGCCGCCGCGCGTTCGATGGTGGCAAAAGCCGGCGCCGCCAGCGCGGGCGTGACGGCGAACAGTTCGTCGCGCCAGCCACGCACATGGCCGGTATCCGCCAGCCAGCGCGCCAGCACCGCCAGCGTGGCGCTGCGCGCGGCAAAGTCGCCGCAAGACGGCAGCAGCGCCACGCTGCCGTCTTGCGAATCGCCCAGCACGCCCGGCACTGCCTCCTGCGCGCGAAGGATGCCGGCATGCGCGCGCGGCAGCCAGCCAACCTGGCGCCCTGCCACCGTCAGCCGCAGATGGGCTTCGGCATCGAAGGGGCTGCGCGCGGCGAGCGATCCGCTAATGCGGGAAATGGCGGAAACGCCGGTATCGCGGACTTGGCTGTCGGGCAAGGTATCGGACATGAATGATCTCGGCGGCCGGCAAGGCACGCCCGTAAAAGTATTTCCAGGACAAAACGCATGACGCAAATTCAGCCGCCGGGCCTGCCGCAATTCATACTGGCGCTCGACCAGGGCACCAGCAGCTCGCGCGCCATCCTGTTCGATCACGCCGGCAATGTGGCGCGGGTCGCGCAGCGCGAATTCCGGCAATATTACCCGCACCCTGGCCATGTCGAGCACGATCCCTACGAGATCTGGCAATCGCAGCTTGCGGTGGCGCACGAGGTGCTCAACGATGCCGGCGTCTCGGCCAGCCAGATTCGCGCCATCGGCATTACCAACCAGCGCGAGACCACCGTGCTGTGGGACCGCCAGACCGGCGAGCCGATCGGCCGCGCGCTGGTCTGGCAGGATCGCCGCACGGCGCCGATGTGCGAGACGCTGCAGGCCGAGGGCCACGGCGACCTGTTCCGCGACAAGACCGGCCTGATCCTCGACGCCTATTTTTCCGGCACCAAGCTGCGCTGGATGCTGGACAACACCGAAGGCGCGCGCGAACGCGCCGAGCGCGGTGAGCTGGCCTTCGGCACGGTCGACAGCTGGCTGATCTGGCAGCTCACGGACGGCAAGCGCCACGTCACCGATGTATCCAACGCCTCGCGCACGCTGCTGTTCAACATCCACACCTTCCAGTGGGACGACGCCCTGCTCGGCCTGCTTGATATCCCGCGCAGCCTGCTGCCCGAGGTAGTGCCTTCCAGCGGCGAGGTGGCACGCACCGCACTGAGGCTGTTCGGCGCGGAGATCCCGATCGCCGGCATCGCCGGCGACCAGCAGGCCGCCACCTACGGCCAGGCCTGCCACGCGCCCGGCATGGCCAAGAACACCTACGGCACCGGCTGCTTCCTGCTGATGAACACGGGGTCGCAGCCGGTGACTTCGCACAACCGGTTGCTGACCACCATCGGCTGGCAACTGGGCGGAACGGCGCCGGCCGCCAGCCGCACGCAATATTGTCTGGAGGGCGGCGTATTCATGGGCGGCGCCACCATCCAGTGGCTGCGCGACGGCTTGCAGATCATCAACAGCGCACCCGAAGTCGAACCGCTGGCGCGCCAGTGCGACGACACCGACGGCGTGGTGCTGGTGCCAGCCTTCGCCGGCCTGGGCGCGCCGCACTGGGACCCGTTCGCGCGCGGCACGCTGGTGGGCCTCACGCGCGGCAGCGGACGCCCTCACATCGCCCGCGCCGCGCTGGAATCGATCGCGCTGCAAAGCGTGGACGTGCTGGACGCCATGCAGAAGGACGCCGGCATCTCGCTGGCCGAACTGCGCGTGGACGGCGGCGCTTCGCGCAGCGATCTGCTGATGCAGATGCAGGCCGACCTGCTCGGCACGGCCGTGGTGCGCCCGCGCGTGACCGAGACCACGGCGCTCGGCGCCGCCTACCTGGCGGGGCTGGCCACCGGCTACTGGAGCGGCGAGGAAGAGATCGCCAGCCAGTGGCAGGTGGAGCACCGCTTCGAGCCCAACCTGTCCGCGGATGCGCGCGCTTACCGGCTGTGGCGCTGGCATCGCGCGGTAGAACGCGCGCGCGACTGGGCCCGCGAGGACGGCGCGCCGCCCCGATCGGCAAACTGAGCGCGGGCGGGCCACATCCCGCGCAACCGGCATAACCGGCGGAACCGCGCAACGCAATCAGCGCCCGCCATCAGCATTCGCATCAAACAAGGAATCATGCAGAAACTGTCTACTCCCATCCTGCCGCCAGACCGCGCCGCCCTGCTCGCCACCCTCGAGCGCGAGCCGAAGTGGGATGTGATCGTCATCGGCGGCGGCGCCACCGGCCTGGGCACGGCGGTGGATGCCGCCTCGCGCGGCTACCGCACGCTGCTGGTGGAAGCCGCCGACTTCGCCAAGGGCACGTCCAGCAAGGCCACCAAGCTGGTCCATGGCGGCGTGCGCTACCTCGCGCAGGGCAATATCAGCCTGGTGCGCGAGGCGCTCCACGAGCGCGGCCTGCTGGCCCGCAACGCGCCCCATCTGGTATGGCCACTCGGCTTCGTGGTACCGGCCTACCAGTTGTTCGACCAGCCCTTCTACGGCATCGGCCTGAAGCTCTATGACATGCTGGCCGGCGGACTCAACCTGTCCGGCAGCCGCTGGCTGAACCACCGCGAGACGCTGGCGGCGGCACCGACCTTGGCCGAGCACGTGGGGGGCCGGCCCCTGCGCGGCGGCAATCTGTACTTCGACGGGCAGTTCGACGACGCCCGCCTGGCCATCGCGCTGATGCGCACGCTGTTCGATGTGGGCGGCACGGCCATCAACTACCTGCGCGTGAGCGGATTGTCACAGCGCAATGGCGTGATTGACGGCGTCACCGTGCAGGACGTGCTGGGCGGCGCCAGCTTCGACCTCAAGGCGCCCTGTGTGATCAACGCCACCGGCGTCTGGGTCGATGCCATCCGCCAGATGGAAGACGGCAACGCGCGCAGCATGGTGGCGCCCAGCCAGGGCGTGCATCTGACGCTGCCGCGCAGCTTCCTGCCCGGCGACCGCGCCATCCTGATCCCCAAGACCGACGACGGCCGCGTGCTGTTCGTGGTGCCCTGGAACGGCCACACCATCGTCGGCACCACCGATACCCCGCGCCAGGACCTGCCGCTGGAGCCCCATGCCGGCGCCGACGATGTCGACTTCATCCTGGAGACCGCCGCGCGCTACCTGTCGCGCACGCCCACCCGCGCCGACGTGACCAGCGTCTGGGCCGGCCTGCGCCCGCTGGTCAAGGCCACCGGCGAAGCCTCCACCGCCTCGCTCTCGCGCGAGCACACCATCCTGGTCTCCAAGGCCGGCCTGATCACCGTCACCGGCGGCAAATGGACCACCTACCGCAAGATGGCCGAGGACGTGGTGGGCACGGCAATCCAGCGCCAGATGCTGCCGGCCGCGCCATGCGTGACCGCGGAACTGCCGCTGCATGGCTCGCAAGGCTTGCCAGCCGACCTGCCCCCGTCCGACAGCGGTTCGCCCGACCGCTACTACGGCAACGAACTCGGCATGCTGCGCGCGCTGCCGGGCAACGACGAATTGCTGGTGCCCGGCTCCGGGCTCACTGCCGCCCATGTGCGCTTTGCCGCGCGCTTCGAGCTGGCGCGGCGGGTCGAGGACGTGCTGGCGCGCCGCAATCGCGCACTATTCCTGGAAGCCGGCGCCGCCAGCGCGGCAGCGCCCCGGGTAGCCGAGATCCTGGCCGAGGAGCTTGGTCACGACGCCGCCTGGCAATCCGCCGAGGTGGACAGTTTCCGAGGTCTCGCAAGCAGCTATATGCTGGCCTGAAGGCGACGCCGCCCCACGGGAAACGCGGCCGTCACACCCTGGCCTGTTTCATCGGCACCTGATCAACAAGGAAACCACATGTCCCTTCGTTCGCTCCTGCGCCGCGCCGCCAACTGCGCTCTCGCCAGCGCCATCTGCCTGGCCGCGGCCCCCGCCTTCGCCAGGCCCGGCATCGACGGCGTGCGCTTCGACCCGGCCCGCACCGTGCGCTACCAGTGCGACGAAGGCAAACAGCTCACGGCGCGCTACTTCAACAGCGCAGACAACCAGATCGCCATCCTGCGGCTGGACGGCAAGCCGCTGCTCTTCGTCAGCGTGCTCACCGGCTCTGGCGCCCGCTATGCGCATGGTGCCCACCTGTGGATCACCAAGGGCGACGAAGGCATGCTGGAGGACCTGACCAAGGGCGAAAACGCACCGCCGGTCTACGCCAACTGCCGTGCGGTCAAGTAGACCATCTCCAGAACATTTTGGTGCTGACGCCCCGGTCGAGCGATAATGCGGGTTATCGAATCAGGGAGAACACCATGGACGAGATTGATGATCTGTCCGATCTGCCGATGCCCCGCTTTATCTGGGGCTTCGCGATCTTCACGCCCAAGGGCGGCGAGGTCATGCATGACGAATTTGAATATCTGACCCATACCCGCGCGCCGCGCTTCACGTGCCGGGTGGTCGAACTGGAAGACATGCCGGTCGACAGCGAGGAAACCGGCATCGACGGGCGCATCGTGCACTACGACGAGCCGGGCCGCCTGTTCTACATCTCCGACGCCGGCATCGCCCTGGTGAACTTTGAGTTGTTCGACAAAGTGCCGGAGAAGCAGAAACTCAAGAAGATCTGCGACGAAGCCATCGAAAACTGGATGTTACGGCGCGATTTCCTCGATTCGGAGGAAGGCGAAGAGGACTGAGCGTCCCTTTACCCCTTTGCCCACACCGAGGGATAACGGCCGGCAGGTCGTTATCCCCAGGCCCCGCCTGGCGTCTCCGCCGGGCAGCCGAATTCCCCCGACTCCCCTCCCCCGTCCTTCCCGCCGCTCCCGGCTGAGCCGTCCCTTGCGCGGCAAACCCGCTGCCCCTGGCATGCGCAGAGTTCCTACATTCGTCAGCCGCATCCTACAACGCAAGGGGAAGCCGCCGGACACCGCGCCAGATCCGCCCTGCTTATAGTGGAACCATGGAAAACACGGAAGAAAGGAAGGAAATCATGCCCTACATCCTCGCCTGGTTGCTCGGTGTCCCGGCCTTCGTGCTGCTGCTGATCTGGCTGTTCGTGCATTAAGTTGCGAGCTTGCCGATCCGGCGCATAACCCGGACCCCGGATAGCAAAACGCCCGCTGATATGCCAGCGGGCGTTTTGTTTTTACCATTCAGCGTTTCGCGCCACCCTGTGAATGAAGGCGCACATGTTTCAGCGTTTCATCCCAGACCGCGTCCACGCGGATATCAGCCTGCCGCGTCCTGCGCGGGCAGGCCGCGTTCCAGCGCTTCCTTGAGCAGGCCGCTCATGCCACCGGCATGCGCCGGAGCCAGCGCCTGCAGGCGCTTGACCAGTTCAGCGTCGAGCTTGCAGGCAAACGGCACCAGGCCTTGTTCCTGGTCGAGCCGGCGCTGTTCGCGGCGATCGACCTTGGCCGGGCCGGTATCGCGCCCGGCGCGGAGGGCGGCGGACAGCTTCAGGCTGTTGGCCAGCTTCAGTGCTTTGTTCTTTTCGAGGTCGGTCTTTTTCACGGCATGTTCCGCTAGAGTCTGTCTGGGGCGGTATTGTACGCAGGTCGGCGGCAGGTCCCGCTTTGTATTGCGCGCGCTGCACAGCGCGCGCACGCCCGGCACCCGCGCCCCACGTCCCGAGACTACCTCGGACCGCGCCTATTCCGCCTCCCTCACCTCGATCAACTCCGCCGCCACACGCTCGATCTCCGCGTAGACGGGAAGCGCCTCGTCCGGGCCGGTACAGCCGACGCCGGTCGCACTGGCTTCGTCAGCGCCGGGCGGATGAAAGACAAACGCCATGCCGGGCTGCCACCTCGGATCGTTCTTCAGGCTTTCATTGAGGATTGCCAGATACTGGCCGCGAGTGAACACGTGCTTGGACATCTTCACCTCCGAATAATTTGTCGGGATCGTAGCATGGCGCGAGGCCTGATCCGGGTGAGCCTCGATACACGCGCACGATCATGCATGCGATGATCGCGTGGCTTTTGCCGGAATCGAGCCGCTATCGATGCAACATCGATAAGACATTGCCAAAACAACGATAAGACAAAGGATGAGACAAATGATACGTAGCACATTGCCAGTGCTTGCGGTCGCGTTGCTGGCCGCTTGCGCGGCCCCGGAGTCGACGCAGAGCGCCGCCCCGCTCACGACCCGTTTTTCCACCGCGCAACTGGACGCCATGAGCACACGCGTGCGTGCCGATGTCGCGCAGGGCCGTATTCCCGGCGCCGTGTACCTGCTCGCACGCAACGGCAAAATCGTCGATACGCAGTCCATCGGATGGCAGGATGCGGCCGGCAAGGTACCGATGCGGTCCGACTCGATCTTCCGCATCTATTCGATGAGCAAGCCGATCGTCTCGGTGGCCGTGATGATGATGGTCGAGGACGGACGCCTGCAGCTTGCCGATCCGGTCTCCAAGTACCTGCCCGAACTCAAGGGCCTGCGGGTCGGCGTGGAGAAGACCGACGCCGCCGGCAAGCCCGTGCTGGAACTGGTGCCAGCCCAGCGCGAGATGACAGTGCAGGACCTGATGCGCCATACGTCGGGGCTGACCTATGGCGTGTTCGGCAAGTCGCTGGTCAAGGAGGAATACAAGCGCCTGGACGTGGATGCCACAGAGCAAAGCAATACGGAATTCATTAGCCGTCTCGCCAAGGTGCCGCTGCAGTTTCAGCCGGGCACCACCTGGGAGTACAGCCGCTCCACCGATGTGCTGGGCGCCTTGCTGGAACGCGTGTCGGGCCAGACCCTGGCGGCGCATCTGCAGCAGCGCATCTTCACGCCCTTGCAGATGAAGGACACTGGCTTCTGGGTTCCGCAGGCCCAGCAGGCCCGCATCGCCGAGCCCTTTGCCATCGACCCCGACAGCAAGGTACCGGTCGGGCTGATCGATGTGCGCCACGCGCCGAAACTCGAATCGGGTGGCGGCGGGCTGGTGTCGACCGCGGCGGATTACTTCCGCTTTGCCCAGATGCTGCTCAACGGCGGCGAAATCGACGGCGTGCGCCTGCTCTCGCCGAAGACGGTCGCCTATATGACTGCCGACCACCTCGGCACGATTGCCGGGCCTTCGCTGGCGCGCGGCCCGGCCTACCTGCCGGGTCCGGGCTATGGCTTCGGCCTCGGTTTCGGCACGCGCACGGGCACTGGCGAGGCAGCCACGCCGGGGTCGGTTGGCGACTACTACTGGGGCGGAGTCGGGGGCACCTACTTCTGGGTCGACCCGAAGGAGAAGACCGTGGCGATCTGGATGATGCAGGCGCCCGGGCAGCGTGAGTACTACCGCGCCTGGTTCCGGAACAAGGTGTATAGCGCCATGACGCCGTGATGCGCGGATGACAGGACCGGCGCGCACGCGCCGGTAGCGATGGCATGGCGACGCGGCCGCCTGCCGCCGCATTGGAGCGCCGGCGCCAGCCGGCCTCCCCCCCTACAGCGCGCTGACGGACTCGCCCGGCACCAGGCCGTTGATGATGTCCTCGCCGAACTTCACCGCGCCGCGGCGCGCGGTGCCGATATTGTCCCAGGGCGCCGCGGCAAGCCGGAACACGCGCGAACGCTCGGTGCCCGGCTCATGTCCTTCGCGGCAGATCACCACGGAAGCATTGAAACTGCGATCCGGCCGGCGCTCTGGCCAGGTGCGCTCAGCCTGGTGGCGATAGATCAGCGGATAGAGATCGAAACCCTTGTAGCGGGTAAATGGTCCAGTGTCCAACTTGCGCTCCCCTAGTGATGGTTGAATGGCGAATGCGGCCTGCCGGCGCCGCACCGCAGCGGATTCGCCTCGCCCTGTTCCCGGGCGATGGCGACAATACCTTCATGCTGCCTTCAGGTTGCCTTCAGGTTGCCTTCAGGTCTGTATCGACCAGCCAGGCCCCTTGCCGTTCTTGTCGCTCTCGTGCCGCCAGCGGCAACCGCAATCGGCACAGGTGTAGGTGGCAAAGGTGATCGCGGGCTGGCCGCGCGGCTTGATGCGCTGCGTGTCCGTCAATAGCAGCCGGGGATGCCCCGTGCCGCCGATCGAGCCAGGCTGGATCTGCGCACAGGCCTCGCACATGCTCATCATCGCTCCCGCGCCTTGCGCGTGCACTTCGTCCCCGCGTGCCGGCCTCGCACCGCCAGTGCGAGGAACCGCATCGCCAATACCGTGCGGCTATCTATCCGCCGCCATCGCCTTGAGCTGCGCGTCGCCGGCTACGCGCGCAGCATCCGATGTGGTGAAGGTATCGTCCGAAACAATGGTGCGCTTGAGCAACTGCGCAGAGAAATCGACCAGGGTGATTACCCATACATAGCGCCCCGCCTGGGGGGCTGTCTGGACAATAGCCTGCAGGTGCGGCGTGGAATCCTTAGCCATGATGCTCCTCCGGAGGATCGCATCAGGGCACTTTAGCACGAGTTGCGCATGAGGCGGCTGCAACGCCTCCTCGGCCGGGACACGCGACGCTCACGGCGCGCTCAGACCACTTGCTGTCCGCGCAGCGTCTCCAGATCGGCCGCCGTCAGGCCCAGTTCGCCGTAGAAGGCGTCGTTGTGCTCGCCCACCGCCGGGCCGCTGCGGGGCGCCGGCGGCTGGTGGCCGGAAAACCGCGGCACCATGCAAGGCGCGGGAATCGAGCCGAGATCGGGATCGGGCAAGCGGACGATCGCGCCGCGTGCCTGGAAATGCGGATCCCGCATGATATCGGCGATGGTGAATATCTTGCTGAACGGGATCTCGCGCGCGCCGAGCGCCTGCGCCACTGCCGCGTAGTCATGCGTGGCGAACCATGTCTTGATGACGGCATCGAGCGCATCCAGATGGCGCACGCGCTCCGGGTTGCTGGCATAGCGCGGGTCGTCCGCCATGCCGGCCTCGCCGATGGCATGGCAAAGGCGGCGGAAGATCGGGTCCGACGAGGCTACCAGCGAAACCCAGTGGCCATCCGCCGTGGCGTACATATTGGACGGCGCGGTGTAGGTGGCACGATTGCCGGCGCGCTGGCGCACCTGCCCCAGTTGCTCGTACTCCACGGCGAGCGGCTCCAGCAAACGGAACAATGCCTCAGTCGCCGACAGGTCGATCTCGCGGCCGTGCACGCCATTGCCACGATCCTGCGCGCGCCGGCTGTCGGCCACGGCGGCCGCAATCGAAAACGCACCGAACAGCCCCGCCACCATATCGCCCATCGGATAGTTCATGTGCAACGGCGGGCCGCAGGGATCGCCCACCAGGTTGGTGAAGCCGCTCATCGCTTCGAACACGCGCGCAAAACCCGCGCGACCAGCATACGGCCCGGTCTGCCCGAAGCCGGTCAGGCGCAGGATCGTCAAGCGCGGGTTGGCGGCGTGCAGCGTCCCGGCATCCAGGCCCCAGCGATCCAGCGTGCCGGTACGGAAGTTCTCCACCAGCACGTCGAACTGCGGCAGCATCTTGAGAAACAGTGCGCGGCCCTCCGGTTTGCGCACGTCGAGCGTGATGCCGCGCTTGCCGCGATTGGTGACCTTCCAGTAAAGCGGCAGCTTATCCTTGACCGGCGCCAGCCCACGCAGCGGATCGGTGCCGTCGGGCAACTCGAGCTTGACGACTTCCGCGCCCATGTCGGCGCACAGCGTGCTGGCAAACGGGGCGGCCACAACCGTGGCCATGTCGAGGATGCGCACGCCGGCCAGCGGCCCGCCTTGATGCGCGGCAGCCGCGTCTTGATCTGTGTGGTTCATGATGGAGTCGGGGGAACGAGTCTTGTGTGGTGGGCAATAGCAGGAGCTCGCACAAGCGCTGCCCGGACCTATCGCATTGCGCGGCGTAACGCTGGGCGTTTTCGTCATGGCCGCCATGGCCGGACCCTGAACTTGGCTATGCATACCTGCTGCATATCTGCTTAGTCGAGCGTGGTGCCGGTCGACTTCACCAGCGCAGCCCACCATGCCGTATCGCTACGGATCTGCGCGGCGAACTGTTCGGGCGTATTGCCGACCGGTTCCGCGCCCAGGTCCACCAGGCGCTTGCGCATCTGCGGCCTGGCCAGGATCTTTGCGGTCGCGTCATGCAGCCTGGCAATGATCGGGCGCGGCGTGCCGGCCGGAGCCATCAGCCCCTTCCATGCCGTCACCACGTAGCCCTTCAGGCCGGCCTCCTCCATCGTCGGCACATCGGGGAGCGCACTGGCGCGTTTGTCGCTCGCCACCGCCAGGGCACGCAGGCGGCCCGACTGGACATACGGCAACAGCGCGGGCATGTTGTCGATCATCATCGTAATGTGCCCGGCGATCAGGTCGGCCACCGCAGGGCCGCTGCCCTTGTACGGCACGTGCTGCAGCTTGATGCCCGCGGACTGGTTCAGCAACTCGCCCGCAAGCTGCGCCGGCGAGCCGTTTCCGGGCGAGCCAAAGCTGAGCGTTCCGGGCCTGGTCTTGGCGTAGGCGATGAACTCCTTGAGATTGCGCGCCGGAATCGAAGGGTTGACCACCATCAGGTTGTGTTCGCGCGCGAGCATCGTGACTGGCGCCAGATCGCGCACCGGGTCATAGGACATGCGAGGGTAAAGGCTGGGGTTGATGACGGTGGCCCCCGCCGCAGCGAGCAGCAGCGTGTAGCCGTCCGGCGGGGCCTTGGCCACCGCATCGCCGCCGATATTGCCGCCCGCGCCGGCCTTGTTCTCCACGACCACGGACTGCCCGAGTTCCTCCTTCAACTGTTCGGCCAGCAAGCGCGCGAGCGTATCGGTGGAGCCGCCCGGCGGGAACGGCACGACCAGCCGGATCACCTTGGCGGGATAAGCCGCCTCGGCCAGCGCGGGTTGCACGAGTCCAAGCGTGGCCAGCAGGACAGCGCCTGCCGCAAGCATGGTTTTCAACATGGTGTCTCCTTGACGGTATGACGCCACCTGGCGCGACCGCCGGCGGCTGCTCTTTCTTGACGAAACCGAACGATTACGACGCGCTCGCGGCAGCAGCCAGCGCGAGCGTGCGTTTGGCGATATTGAGTTGGTGGATCTGGCTGGTGCCTTCGTACAGCCGGAACAGGCGCACGTCGCGATAGAAGCGTTCGATGCCGAAATCGGCGATATAACCGTAGCCGCCAAACATCTGCACGCAGCGGTCGGCCACGCGCCCGCACATCTCGGAAGCGAAGTACTTGCAGATCGAAGCCTGCATGGTGACGTCCTCGCCGCGATCGCGCTGACGCGCCGTTTCCATGATCAGCGCGCGCGCCGCGTGGATCTCGGTCTGGCAGTCGGCAATCATCGCCTGCACCAGCTGGAATTCCGCCAGCGGCTGGCCGAACTGCTGGCGCCCGGCAACGAACCGGATCGCCTCGTCGAGCATGCGGATGGCCGGCCCGGTGCACAGCGCGGCCAGGTGGATGCGCTGCTTGTTGAGCACCTTCATCGCGGTGCGAAAGCCCTGCCCTTCCTCGCCGCCGATGAGGTTGGAGGCCGGCACGCGGCAGTCGCTGAAATGCACTTCGGACACCGGCGAGCCCTCCTGCCCCATCTTGCGGTAGGGCTGCCCGGTACTCAGTCCCGGCGTGCCGCGTTCGACGATGAACGCCGAGATGCCGGCCGCGCCGGCGCGCGCGGGATCGGTGCGCGCCATGACCGTGAACAAGCCGGCGATGGGCGCATTGGTGATGAAACACTTGGTGCCGTTGATCACGTAATGATCGCCTTCGCGCCGCGCGGAAGTCGTCAGCGCCGTGGCGTCCGAGCCGGCCTCCGGCTCGGTCAGCGCGAAGGAGCCGGTCAGCTCCCCGCTGGCCAGCAAAGGCAGGTAGCGGCGCTTCTGCGCCGCCGTGCCGTCCGCCACCAGCGCCTCGGAGCCAATGCCGGTATTGGTGCCCACCCGCGCACGGAAGGCCACCGAGCATTGCGACAGCTCCAGCGCCGCCAGCACCAGCTCCTCGGTCGTCATGCCGGCGCCGCCGTACTCCTCGGGAATCGAAAATCCGAACAGGCCCATCCCGGCCATTTCCCGCACCAGCGGCTCGGGCACATCGTCCAGCCTGGCGACTTCGGCCTCACGCGGCACCAGCCGCTCGCGCACGAAACGCCGCAATTCGGCCAGGAAGGCTTGGAAGGCATCCGGTTCCCTGATCATCTGTCTTGCTCCATCCGGTCATTGCCGCCGGGATCGGCCGCATGCAAACCAGCGTAGCAATCCGTGCCTGGAAAGCGGATCGATGTTTTGCTATCTTGAACGCAGGCCATGCGCGCCGGGCGCATCAATGGCTATGATGGATGCATGCCACGCCCATGCGGCCTGCCCGCGCCCTCCGCCGTTTCCGCCCCCCCAAATCATGCCGCCCCGTCCCCATCACCCCGACCCCGCCTTCGCCACCACGCTGGCCCACGGCCTGGCGCTGCTGGAGTGCTTCCGAGTGGGCGAGCCGGTCATGAGCAACAAGCAACTGGTGGAACGCACCGGGCTGTCCAAGGCCACGATCAGCCGCCTGACCTACACGCTGGCGGCACGCGGGTTGCTGCTCTACGACACGGAGCTGCGCCGCTACCGGCTGGGTTCCACCGCGCTCTCGCTGGGCTACCCGCTGCTGGCCAGCCTCAAGGTCAGGCAGCTCGCGCGGCCGCTGATGAAGGCACTCGCCGACCAGGTCGGCGGCTCGGTCTCGCTGGGCCTGCGCGACCGGCTGCAGATGGTCTATGTGGAAACCAGCCGCGGCCACGACGCCATCGCCTTCCGGCCCGATATCGGCGCATCCCTGCCCATGCTCGCCACCGCCATGGGGCGGGCATGGCTGTGCCAGGCGTCCCCGGTGGAACGGGAGCCGGTGCTGGCGGCACTACGCGTGGCCGATGCAGGGCAATGGCAGGCTCACGCGCCCGCGCTGGACGCCGCGGCGCATGATCTTGCCACGCTCGGATTCTGCCTCTCGCGCGGGGAATGGCAGCGCGACGTGCATGCAGTGGCCGTGCCGATGCGCGCCGAAATCGATGGCGAGACGCTGGTCTTCAATTGCGGCGTGCCCGGCGCCAGGATGACACCGCGCAAGCTCGAACGCGAGATGGGGCCGCGCCTGCTGCGGCTGGTCCGGCGCGTGGAAAAGGAACTGGGGACATCGTGATGGCAGCGACGCCTTCCCAGATTGCACCCGCAGCGGACCAGGACAATGCCGCCGACCGCCAGTTCGCCACCACGCTAGCGCACGGCATCGATATCCTGCTGTCCTACCGTGCCGGCGAGTCCCTGCTCGGCAACAAGGATTTCGCGCAACGCACCGGCCAGTCGCGATCGGCCGTGGCCAGGCTCACGCACACGCTGACCGTGCTCGGCTACCTGCGCCGTGACGCCACCCAGGCCAAGTACCGGCTGGGCGCGCCGGTGCTCTCGCTCGGCTATCCGCTGCTGGCCAGCATGCATATCCGCCAGCTCGCGCGGCCGCTGATGAAGGAACTCGCTGATCGCATTGGCGGCGCGGTCTCGCTCGGCATGCGTGACCGCACGCAAATGATCTATGTCGAAACCGCCCGCTCCACCGACAGTCTTGTCGTCACGCCGGACATTGGCGCAGCGCTGCCAATGCTCACCACGGCCATCGGCAAAGCCTGGTTGTGCAAGGCGCCCGCGGCGGAGCGCGACAGCGTGCTCAACCGCCTGCGCCTGCAAGACCCGGAAGCCTTCATTCGATTCCATCCACAGCTAGCGAACTTGCGCCAGGACTTCGAAGCCAAGGGCTACTGCGTGAATCGCGGTGAATGGCGCGGCGATGTGTATGCCTTTGCGGTGCCGTTATTCAGGCCGGTGGATTCCCAATGGCTGGTCTTCAACTGTGGCGTGTCGGCACAGGCAGGGTCGTTTGCCATGCGCGAACGCGAAGTCGCACCGGGGCTGCTGACCCTGGTGCGTAGCGTGGAGGACTTGCTGGGGATGCGGTGAGTGCGCGGGTTCGATACAGGATGCCGGACACCGGACTCAATGCTCGAAATCGAGCCCACCAAGCAGCACCGTGGGATCCGCTTGCGAACGCGTCCCGAAATCGATCTGCCGCGGCGTCTGCCACGCGCGCATCTTGCCCGCCAGGGCCGCGAGATAGTGCTCGAACTTCTCCGCGCCGCCGGCAGCGAACAACGCCTCGACCTCGAGACTGTCCCACGACAGGTAGACGTTCAACTGGTGCGCGAACCGCCGCGGTTCATCGAACGGTTCGCCGCAGAGATGGACCCGCGCGGGGCAGTCGGACGTCTCGTCTGGTATGACCTCCACGCGGATACGCTGCTTGAACAGATTCGCTATCGTCTCGGCGATTCGCGGGGCAAACTCCGCGTTGAAACGCGGTGCGATGTCATGGCTCACTGAATGTCTCTTCCCGGTTTTTGAGGATCGTAGCACGGGGCGTTCGCCCCGGCGGCGCCGGGATTGCGAGTCGATTTCCAGACGATCGCCGCGTGCGCCAGGGAGCACAAGCGCCCGGGATGCTATCGCGCAAAAGCAGGTTGACCCCGCCATTTGCTGACCTATACTGAAAACCTGCCGGCTGAGACACGCAGTAGCAATGCGAAGGTAAGCGGCAGAATGATCCCCCTGGCCAATATGGCAGTGAGATCAAGCGTGCCAGATAGGCATGCAAGTCCGAACCGGATCCCAGTGAGTTTGCCGACCCGGTTCGGATCCCCCCGCAGTTGCGGGAAACAACAAGCACCTCCACGAGGTGCTTTTTTATTGCCCGGAGCGAACCTTGGGAACGGACTGCAGACCCAGGCCCCGCTTTCGCTGGCCGGCGGAGCACAACGAAGCGGAGCTACCGGCGCAAACCCGAACGCATTGCAACGCCGCAGACAGACAAAGAAAAAGGGCTGGGCCATCGTTTCCAATGACCCAGCCCTTGATCCATGACCCACGGGTTAAGAAGCGCTAACCCGCAAAGCCTTACAGTATAAGTGGCGGAGAGACGGGGATTCGAACCCCGGATAGGCTATTAACCTATACACGCTTTCCAGGCGTGCGACTTAAACCGCTCATCCATCTCTCCAGCAAGTCCACGAGTATATCAGAGGGTTATCCGGAAAATCTAGTGTTTCCTGCTCCGCCGGCCTAACCACGCCGCAGGTACGTCACCAGCCGGTCGATCACCGGGGCGTTGCGTGGTGTCAGGAGGCTGACCAGGATCGCCACGGCAAACCCGGCTGGCACGCCGAATGCGCCGGAGGCGATCGGGTCCACGCCGAACCAGCGGTTGCCGAAGATGCCCGTCATCCGGGTAAAGAACGGATAGTTGACGAAAATATAGTAGATCGACACGCTCAGCCCCGCCACCATCCCGGCGACCGCCCCCGCGGCTGTGGTGCGGCGCCAGAAGATCGCCAGCACCAGCACCGGGAAGAAACTGGAGGCCGCCAGCGAGAATGCCGCGCCGACCAGGAAAAGGATATTGCCGGGCCGCAGCGACGTGACGTAGGAGGCAAACAGCGCCACCCCGAGCAGCACGATCTTGGCGGTGGTGACGCGGCGCTGGTGGCTCGCGGTGCGGTCGATCATGTGATAGAAAACGTCGTGCGAGAGCGCATTGGCGATGGTGAGCAGCAGGCCGTCCGCGGTGGACAACGCCGCCGCCAGCGCACCGGCGGCAACCAGCCCCGAGACCACATAGGGCAAGCCGGCGATCTCCGGCGCGGCCAGCACGATCATGTCCGGCTGGATCAGGATCTCCGCCCACTGCACGATGCCGTCGCCATTGACATCGCGAATACCGAAGACGGGCGGGTCGACCTTGCGCCACTGCACCACCCACTGCGGCAACTCCGCGTACGGCGTGCCAACCAGGTGCTGGAAGAATTCGTACTTGACCAGCGCCGCGAGCGCCGGCGCGGAGACGTACAGCAGCGCGATGAAAAACACTGCCCAGGCCACCGAGTTGCGAGACTCCTTCACTGAAGGCGTGGTGTAGAGCCGGGTCAGGATATGCGGCAGGCTGGCCGTGCCAAGCATCAGGCAGAACACCAGCAACACGAAATTCAGCCGCTTGGTCTTGCGCTCTTCCTCCGAGGGCGACGGGTACGGTTCGGTCGACGGAATGGAGGGTTGGCTGCGCGCCAGGGCCTCCTCGCGCTGCTGGTTCCATTGCTGATGGGCTGTGGCGACATCGCGCGGAAATTCGATCCGTTCGCGCTCGACCGTCTTGATCTCGCGCAGCGGCGCGTTGCGCAAGCGCAGTTCCTGCAGGCGCGCGGACAACGCGTTGCGTTCGTCGTCGAACGATTGCGGCAACCTGGCGATGCGCTCCTGCATCTGGATGGCCTGCTGGCGATAGTGTTCGCGCACGGCCTGCTCGGCCGGGTCGCGCTCTATGCTGCGCTCGCGTGTGTCGATCTGCTGCAGCAGCGTGCCGTAGCTCAATTGCGGCATCACTTCGTGATGATGCTTCCAGGCAATCATCGAGACCGTCACCAGGAAGGCCACGATCAGCATGATGTATTGCGCGACCTGGGTCCACGTCACCGCGCGCATGCCGCCGAGGAATGAGCAGACCAGTATCCCCGCCAGGCCGAAGAACACACCGACGGCAAACTCCACGCCGATAAAGCGGGTGACGATCAGCCCTACCCCCTGGATCTGCGCTACCAGGTAGACGAAGGAACACAGCGACGCCGCCATCACGGCGATCGCGCGCACCGGCATGTTGCCGCCGGGCTTGCCGTTGCCATAGCGCGCGGCCAGGAAGTCGGGGATGGTGTAGCCGCCATACTTGCGCAGATAGGGCGCAAGCAGGAAGGCAACCAGGCAATAGCCGCCGGTCCAGCCCATCACATAGGCCAGGCCTTCGTAGCCCGACGCGAACAGGATGCCGGCCAGGCCGATGAAGGACGCCGCGCTCATCCAGTCGGCGGCGATCGCCATGCCGTTGAACAGCGCGGGGACGCGCCGTCCGGCTACATAGTATTCATTGAGGTCAGAGGTACGGCAGATCAGCCCGATGCACGCATAGATGGCGATGGTGACGAACAGGAAGACGTAACCGAGCCAGAGTGCATCGCCGCTGGAGCGCTCCAGCAGGCCCATCATGCCGATAAAGACAAACAGGCCGATCGTGAACAAGCCGTAGTACAGCAGCAGCCGTCGGCGAAAGCGCGACTGTTCGTCGGGCATGAGAGCAGTGGTTAAACAGGCGGGGTGGATGCGGAGGAAACCTGCCGGCACGCGCATGGCGCGCCGGCAGGTTGGCCGGGAACCCCGTTATTGTGCCTGCTTGAGCTGGTCCAGGATGGCGGGGTTTTCCAGGGTGGACGTGTCCTGGGTGATTTCTTCGTTCTTCGCGAGCGAGCGCAACAGGCGCCGCATGATCTTGCCGGAGCGCGTCTTGGGCAGGTTATCGCCGAAGCGGATGTCCTTGGGCTTGGCGATCGGGCCGATCTCCTTGCCCACCCAGTTGCGCAACTCGGCGGCGATCTGCTTGGCCTCTTCCTCGTTCGGACGGGAACGCTTGAGCACCACGAAGGCGCAGATGGCCTCGCCGGTCATGTCGTCCGGACGGCCAACCACCGCGGCTTCGGCCACGATCGGGTTGGACACCAGCGCGGACTCGATCTCCATCGTGCCCATGCGGTGACCCGAGACATTGAGCACGTCGTCGATGCGGCCCATGATGGTGAAGTAGCCGGTATCCTTGTCGCGGATCGAACCGTCGCCGGCGAGATAATGCTTGCCACCGAGTTCTTCCGGGAAGTAGCTCTTCTTGAAGCGTTCCGGGTCGCCCCAGATGGTACGGATCATCGAAGGCCACGGGCGCTTGACCACCAGGATGCCGCCACTGCCATTGGGTACGTCCTGCCCGGTTTCATCGACGATTGCCGCGATGATGCCTGGCAGCGGCAAGGTGCAGGAACCCGGCACCAGCGGCGTGGCGCCCGGCAGCGGCGTGATCATGTGGCCACCGGTCTCGGTCTGCCAGAAGGTATCGACGATCGGGCAGCGCTCGCCGCCGATATTGCGGTAGTACCACATCCAGGCTTCGGGGTTGATGGGTTCGCCCACCGTGCCCAGCAGGCGCAGGCTGGACAGATCGTATTGCCTGGGATGGATCTTCTCGTCGGCCTCGGCGGCCTTGATCAGCGAGCGGATCGCGGTCGGCGCGGTGTAGAAGATGCTGACCTTGTGGCGCGCGATCATCTCCCAGAAGCGGCCGGCGTTGGGATAGGTGGGCACGCCTTCGAACACCACCTGGGTAGCGCCGGCGGCCAACGGACCGTAGGCGATATAGGTGTGCCCGGTGACCCAGCCGATATCGGCGGTACACCAGAACATGTCGTCGGGCTTGATGTCGAAGCTCCACTTCATCGTCATCAGCGCCCACAGCAGGTAGCCGCCGGTGCTGTGCTGCACGCCCTTGGGCTTGCCGGTGGAGCCAGACGTATAGAGCACGAACAGCGGATGCTCGGCGCTGACGGGTTCCGCTTCGCAGGTCTCCGGCTGGCCGGCTGCGACTTCGTCCATCCAGCGGTCGCGGCCTTCGTTCCAGTTGACCTTGCCACCTGTGCGGCGGTACACGATCACATTCTTCACGGCTTCGCAGCCGCCCAGCGCCAGTGCTTCGTCAGCGATGGCCTTGAGCGGCAGCGCCTTGCCGCCGCGCATCTGCTCGTCGGCGGTAATCAGTGCCACCGCGCCCACGTCGACCAGCCGCTCCTGCAGCGACTTGGCGGAGAAGCCGCCGAACACCACGGAATGGGTCGCCCCAAGGCGGGCGCAGGCCTGCATCGCCACCACGCCCTCGATGGACATAGGTATGTAGATGACGACGCGGTCGCCTTTCCTGACGCCGAGCGCTTTCAGACCGTTGGCGAACTGGCAGACCTTGGCATGCAGCTCGCGGTACGTCACCTTGCTGACGGTGCCGTCGTCGGCCTCGAAGACGATGGCCGCCTTCTCCGCATTGCCGTTATCCAGATTGCGGTCCAGGCAGTTATAGGAGGCATTGAGCTCGCCGTCCTCGAACCACTTGTAGAACGGTGCATTGCTCTCGTCGAGCACCTTGGTGAAGGGTTTGGTCCAATGCAGTTGCTCGCGGGCGTGGCGCGCCCAGAACCCCTCGTAGTCGCGGTCGGCTTCATCGCATAGCGCCTGGTAAGCCTCCATGCTGGGGATCGCGGCTTGCTTGGCGAAGGATTCGGGGGGATTGAAAATGCGATGCTCCTGCATCACCGACTCGATGGCGGACATTTGTTTGTCTCCTGATATAGCGTGGCAGCCTGGCTGCAAGTTACGCTCGACGGCTTACTTAAACCTGACGCTGCAAAAGCGGCCCGCGCGCCTGTCCGCACCGATGTGCCGCCTGCTGCATCGCAACATGGATCGCCGCCGGGTATTCCGGCGCGGTACGTGACAAGACCTGCGGGCAAGGAAGTGCAGCCCTCTCCATTAGGCTAGCACAGCTATAATGCCGCGAGTCCTATTCCGAACATGGCGCTGCGGCATTGCGGACTCCGCTTGCAGGGATGCGCCTTGCACGCCATGTGCACGGCTACCGGATCGCCCTCTCCCATGCGCGCCATCGCGATCCATCGGGGGGCGCACCCCAAATCACCGTAGAAGCGCAGTTCCACCCCAAACCTCGTGCCCATCCACGCCCTCTTCCTGATTGCCGCCATGGCCCTTGTCGGCAGCAATGTCGGATTGGGCAAGGCCATCGTGGCTTACGTGCCGATCCTGCTGTTCGCGCTGCTGCGCTTCGCCATCGCCATTGTCTGCCTGGCGCCCTGGTACCGTCCGTCGCGCATGCGCGCAGTGTCGCGCGGCGAGTGGCTCAATCTCTTCCTGCAAGCCTTCTTCGGGACGTTTCTGTTCACGCTGCTGATGCTGGGCGGCGTGCGCCTGACCAGCGCCATGGCCGCCGGCGTGATCACCAGTACCATCCCGGCCACGGTGGCCCTGCTCTCCTGGCTGATCCTGCGCGAGCGGCTGTCGCGGCGCACGGTGTTCTCTGTGCTGCTTGCGGTGGCCGGCATCGCGGTATTGAACGTGGCGCGGGGCACGGATCACGGTGGCGGCAGCGGCGGCGAGAACGCCCTGGTCGGCAACCTGATGATCATGGGCGCGGTGATCTGCGAGTCGATCTACGTGATCCTCTCGCGGCGCCTCGCGCAAACCCTGGCCGCCATCGAGATCTGCGCCTATACGCACCTGATCGGCGGGCTGCTGATGCTGCCGCTGGGGCTGGTGCCGCTGCTGAGTTTCGATATGGCCTCGGCCCCGACGACCATCTGGCTGATGTTGCTGTGGTACGCACTGTCGGCCAGCATCTTCTCGTTCTGGCTGTGGATGAAAGGCGTGCGCCACGTGCCTGCGCAACTGGCCGGCGTGTTCACCGCGGTGCTGCCGATCGCGGCCGCCACGTACGGCATCGTCTTCCTCGGGGAAAAGCCGGGCTGGCCGCACGGCGTGGCGCTTGGCTGCGTGCTGGCCGGCATCGCGCTGGCAAGCTGGCCCGGGCCGCTGGCCCGCCGGGCCTGGCGTGCGGACCGGGACGAGGCGCGGCACTGAGACCAGCCTCGCAGGGTGCCGCTTTCGCCGCGCGGCGTGCACCCGGCATCACCCGAGACAATGTCGACACGCGCATGCAGCCCCGGCGCGGCCCCCCCTCCTCGGTGTATGATTCCGGGTTGAATTTCCCCTCGATTGTCCTCCCCATAAAATGACTGTCATCAGACAAGAAGACCTCATCCAGAGCGTCGCCGACTCCCTGCAATACATCAGCTACTACCACCCGATGGACTACATCACCAGCCTGGGCCGCGCCTATGAGCTGGAGCAGAGTCCCGCGGCCAAGGATGCGATCGCGCAGATCCTGACCAACAGCCGCATGTGCGCCGAAGGCAAGCGCCCGATCTGCCAGGACACCGGCATCGTGACGATCTTCGTCAAGGTGGGCATGGACGTGCGCTGGGACGGCGCCACCATGGGGCTGTCGGACATGATCAATGAAGGCGTGCGCCGCGGCTACACCAACCCGGACAACGTGCTGCGCGCATCCATCGTGAACCCGCCCGAAGGCGGCCGCAAGAACACCAAGGACAACACCCCCGCCGTGATCCACTATGAAGTGGTGCCAGGCAACACGGTGGACATCCAGGTGGCGGCCAAGGGCGGCGGCTCGGAGAACAAGTCGAAGTTCGTCATGCTCAACCCGTCCGACTCCATCGTCGACTGGGTGCTCAAGACCGTGCCGACCATGGGCGCCGGCTGGTGCCCGCCGGGCATGCTGGGCATCGGCATCGGTGGCACCGCCGAGAAGGCCATGGTCATGGCCAAGGAATCGCTGATGGACCCGATCGACATCCAGGACGTGATCGCCCGCGGCCCGCAGGACTGGATCGAGGAACTGCGCGTCGAACTGTACGAGAAGGTCAATGCGCTGGGCATCGGCGCACAAGGCCTGGGCGGCCTGGCCACCGTGCTGGACGTCAAGATCATGGGCTATCCGACCCACGCGGCTTCCAAGCCGGTGGCGATGATCCCGAACTGCGCGGCTACCCGCCACGTGCACTTCACGCTGGACGGCAGCGGCCCGGCCAAGCTCGAAGCGCCTGACCTGTCGGCCTGGCCGAAGGTCGAGTGGGCACCGAACACCGAGACTTCCAAGCGCGTGGACCTGAACACGCTGACGCCGGAAGAAGTCGCTTCGTGGAAGCCGGGCCAGACCCTGCTGCTCAACGGCAAGATGCTGACTGGCCGCGACGCTGCCCACAAGCGCATCGCCGACATGCTGGCCAAGGGCGAAAAGCTGCCGGTGGACTTCAAGAACCGCGTGATCTACTACGTGGGTCCGGTCGACCCGGTGCGCGACGAAGCCGTTGGCCCGGCAGGCCCCACCACCGCTACCCGCATGGACAAGTTCACCGAGATGATGCTGGCCGAAACCGGCCTGATCTCGATGATCGGCAAGGCCGAGCGCGGCCCGGTGGCGATCGAGGCCATCAAGAAGCACAAGTCGGCCTACCTGATGGCGGTCGGCGGCGCAGCCTACCTGGTGGCAAAGGCCATCAAGGAGGCCAAGGTGGTCGGCTTCGAAGACCTCGGCATGGAAGCCATCTACGAGTTCGACGTCAAGGACATGCCCGTGACGGTGGCCGTGGACAGCGCAGGCACTTCGGTGCACAAGACCGGCCCCGCCGAATGGCAGGCCAAGATCGGCAAGATCCCGGTGGCGGCGCTGTAAATCCGGCGTTGTCATTCAAGCCTCGCCGTGATAGCCATGCTGTCAGCGAAAGCCGGGTCATCCGACCCGGCTTTTTGCTACCTGACTTCTTGATTGCCTGATTTGCCTTCTTCCCTTCCCGTGAACAACGCACCCATCGGCATTTTCGATTCCGGCCTCGGCGGCCTGTCGGTATTGCGCGAGATCCGCGCCCTGCTGCCGCATGAATCGCTGATCTACGTGGCCGACTCGAAGTACGCGCCCTATGGCGAAAAGCCCGAGCGTTTTGTCGAAGCGCGCACGCTGCAGGTTTGCGAATGGCTGGTGTCGCAGGGCTGCAAAGCGCTGGTGATCGCCTGCAACACCGCCACCATGCACGCGATCCACACGCTGCGCGAACGGCTGACGCTGCCCATCATCGGCGTCGAACCCGGCCTGAAACCGGCTGCCGCCGCGAGCCGCAGCAAAGTCGTTGGCGTGCTGGCCACGGGCAACACCTTGAAAAGCGCGAAGTTCGGCCGCCTGCTCGCCTCACTGGAAGGCGAGAGCCGGTTCCTCTGCGAGGCCGGTGTCGGGCTGGTGCCGCTGATCGAGCAAGGCAATGTGGACGGGCCGGCCGTGCGCGAGAAACTGACCGCCTACCTGTCGCCGATGCTCGAGGCCGGCGCCGATACGCTGGTGCTCGGCTGTACCCACTACCCCTTCCTGTCCGACACCGTGCGCGAACTGGTGGGAGACCGCCTGACGCTGGTCGATACCGGCGACGCCATCGCACGGCAACTGCGCCGCAAGTTGGCCGAGCACGGCATGACCGCCGATGCCGGTGCCGTGCCCGTCGACCGCTATACCTCCACCAAGGACGCCGCCCACCTGCGCGCCATGGCAGCGGCGCTGCTGCATGTGGACACGCTGGCGGAAACGCTGGTGATCGAGCCCGCGCCCGCAGTCGACTGAGGCCCGCGCCGTCCCATCCGGCTACTGCAGGAAGCCCAGCGGCCGGCGCTGCCGCACATCGGGCTTGACCGCATGTTCCTGGCGCAACTGCGCCAGGAATTCATCGGGGGTCAACGTTTCCCCGAGCAACACGCACTGACGCTTTACCGTGGCGAAGTCGCCCGGCGTCAGGCAATCCATCTTCGCGAGCTCCGCGCGCATGGCCGGGTCCAGGCGGCCGGCATCGGTATCGAGCGCCTCCTCGATGAACATCGCGGTACGCTGGTCCGCCTTGAGCGGCAGGAAGCGGATCTTGAACGAGAAACGCCGCAGCGCCGCCTCGTCGATGCGCTCGAACAGGTTGGTCGTGCAGACGAAGATGCCGTTGAAGCGTTCCATGCCCTGCAGCATCTCGTTGACCTCCGACACCTCGTAGTTGCGCACCGCGTTTTGCCGGCTTTGCATGAAGCTGTCGGCCTCATCCAGCAGCAGCACCGCGCCGTCCTCCTCGGCACGAGCGAACATCGCGGCGATCTGCTGCTCGGTTTCCCCCACGTATTTACTCATCAGGTCGGAGGCGCGCCGGATCATCAGCGGCTGTTCAAGCGCGGCCGCGATATGCTCCGCAAGCGCGGTCTTGCCCGTGCCCGGCGGTCCGTAGAAGCACAACGTGCCGCGCTGCCTGGCCTTGAGCGCCTGCACGATCTTGCCGACTTCGTAGCGCGTCTCCAGGTTGAGGTAATCCAGGCGATAGTGCGTCACCACCGGGCGCCCTTCCACTTCCGGGCGCAAACCCATGGCGCGGTCGGCGTGGTCCAGTTGCCGCAGTATCAGCGCCTCCACCGGTTCGGCAACGCCGGGCCCCGCCAGTTGCACGAAGCGCGCCGCCGACTGCACCTGTGCCGGCGTCAGGGTCTTGCGCGCCGCCAGCGAAGCGATAAAGGCATCGCTCACGTCCAGCGTGCCGAGGTGCTTGCGGATAATGTTCTCGCGCACCAGCGGCGGCGGGATCTTCAGCTCCAGATGAAACTGGAAGCGGCGCAGGTAAGCCGGATCGATCTGGCGAATCGAGTTGGAGATCCAGATCACCGGCACCGGATTTTGCTCCAGGGTCTGGTTGACCCACGCCTTGCCGTTCACGGAGCCACGCGTGTCCTCCTGGCCGAACAGGCTGGTCAGCTCGCGCGCGCTGCCCGGGAACACATCCTCGACTTCGTCGAACAGCAGTGCCGTGCGCGGACGGCCACGCAGGAATGCCTGCGACACCTGCAGCGAGCGGTAACGGTCCTTGCCCGACAGGCTGTTGCCGTCACGGTCCAGGCAGTCCACTTCATACAGCTCACACCCTGCCTCGCGCGCGAGCAGCCGCGCGAACTCGGTCTTGCCGGTGCCAGGCGGGCCGTAGATCAGCACGTTCACGCCGCAGGCGTGCTGCCGCGTGGCGTTCGCGAGCAAGGCGGAGAGGTAGCGCGCATCGGTCTCGACGTGCGGATAGTCGCCGGTGCCGAGCGTGGGCGCGGCCGCCGGACGCGTGAACACCGCCATCATCTCGGCTTCATTGGCGTAATTGCCGAGCAGCACGTGCAACAAGCGATCCGACAAACGCATGAGGTCGCCGAGATCGGTCACACTGTTCTCGGGCAGTGGCTGCTCGATCAGGTTGAGCGTCTCCAGGCGCGAACCAGGCCGCAGCGAAGCGGCCACCGCGGCAGGGCTGGCACCGGTCAGTCCCGCCAGGATCTGGAAAGCCTCCTGGCTGTGCGCCACCTTGCAATCCACCATCACGGCGCGCAGATCGCGCTTGTATTTGGCCAGCGCCGCGTAGAGCAGCAGCTTGCGCTCGTGCTCGGGCAAATCCAGCACATGGCTGAGCATGTCGATATTGCGTACCAGCAGCACGCGCTCGCCGTCCAGCCGCGCGGCCAGCGCCGCCGCCGACGCGTCGAAAACGGCAAACATATCCTTGGCGTGGTGCTTGACGTACTCGTCCAGGTAATAAAACAGCGCGCTTTCATCAAAGGCGCTGTTCCATTGTCCGTGCCGCTCCAGGAACTCTTCCGGCGTCAGGCGCGCAGCGCCCTTCCAGGCAGGCATGTCGGCGCAGCGCGCGGCGAGGAAACGCTGCACGCGCAGCACCACGCCATAAGGCCACACCATCTCCTGGGCGCTGACAGTCAGGATGTCGTTGATATTGCTGCGCAGGTTGAATCTTGGTCCCAGCGAGCACACGACACGCAAGGCGAACTGGGCACACATCCAGTCAAGCGCGGAAGTACACGGCGCGCCGGCAGCGGCGCGCAGGAGTGTCGAGCGGTCGTCTTCGGCGAAACGGGTGAAGTCCATGGCCTGGTCCTCTCGCACGGGGGAGCGCCGTCACCGGCGCGGCGAATTGCTCTTCTTTTCCTATGCTAGCGCGCTTTGTGGCAGATCGGGCATTGCCGGCAACCCTGTGCCGTACGAGAACACGCATTTTGTCGCGGCGCCGGTAGTGCACGGCCAAATCGGCGTATAAAGACGGCTGCGCGGCAGCGCAAGAATGCGATGCACAAAAACGCCAACAAATAAGAATCATTATCGTTTATACTCATCGCCTGACACGCTGCCTCAAGAGCGGCGCTCCCACCGGCATCACTGTTGAAGGAGCGTTTATCATGGAATTGCTGCTTAGCTTGCTGGTCGGTTGTGGCATCTCGCTGATCCTGTTCTATCGCAAATAGGCCCTATCGCTAATAAAGCCGGCGCCGCGCCAATTCGCCGACATCTGCTGTTTTCTCATGTTCGATCAACGTTTTTTCAAGATCACGCTCGCCGTCCTGCTGTTCCACGCCGGACTGCTTTACCTGATCCAGAGCGGGCTGGGCCGTAAAATCACGGAGGCCGTGATCTCTCCGGAAATCGTCGCCCGCATCATCCCGCTCGAGCCGCCTCAGAAACCTGCCGTCGAAACACCCAAGCCCAAGCCGGAGACCCCACCCAAGCAAGTGAAGGTCACCACGCCCAAGCCCACTCCGCCGCAACCGCGCCCCACGCCGACGCCGGTGGCTTCGCTGCCGCCGACACCCAATGCCGTGGAAGCGCCGCCCGCGCCACCTGCCCCCCCGGCCCCTCCGGCGCCCGCCCCCGAGCCTCCCGCTCCGGTGTCGGCGGCGCCACGCGCGGTTGGCATCGGCGAAATCCAGTGCAGCCCGCCGCAACCCACCTATCCGTCGCAATCGCGCCGCATGGGTGAAACCGGCAAGGCCGTGGTTCGTCTGACCACGGACGAGACCGGCAAGGTGGTCAAGACTGCTGTCGTGAGCTCAAGCGGATCTTCCCGCCTGGACCAGGCTGCCGTGGACGCGGTGCAACGCATGCGCTGCAAGCCATATCTGGACAACGGTCGTGCCGTGGCGGTTACCGCCCAGCAGCCGATCGGGTTCGAACTCAACTGATTTCAATACCGACCTCACCAGGAACCAACATGCAGGACCTCGGACTCTCCCACCTCTGGACGCAAGGCGATTTCGTCATGCGTGCCACCGCCATCATTCTGCTCATCATGTCGCTGGCTTCGTGGATCGTGATTCTCACGAAGGCGTGGGATCTCTTCCGGCTGAAGAAAATGGCGCACGGCGCCGAAAAGCAATTCTGGCACTCCGACGATTTCGATCACGCCCTCGAAACGCTCGGCAGCAGCGACGCCAACCCATTCCGTTCGCTCGCCATGACCGGCAAGGAGGCCGCGCAGCACCACCGCGCCAGCCAGCCCCAGTTGCACGATGTGATGGACATCTCGGACTGGATCACCCGCTCGCTCAAGAGCGCCATCGACGACGCCGTCGCGCGCATGCAATCGGGCCTGGCTGTGCTGGCTTCGGTCGGTTCCACGGCCCCGTTCGTTGGCCTGTTCGGCACCGTGTGGGGCATCTATCACGCGCTGATCAACATCGGCGCCTCCGGCGTGCCGACCATCGACAAGGTGGCGGGCCCGGTGGGCGAGGCACTGATCATGACCGCCTTCGGCCTGGCCGTTGCGATCCCCGCCGTGCTCGGCTACAACGCACTGACCCGCGGCAACAAGGGCGTGATCTCGAAGCTCAATCGCTTCGCCCACGACCTGCACGCCTATTTCGTCACCGGTGCCCGTGTGCGTCCGACCAGCGCCCGCCCCGACGACAATAGCGTGCGCCTCGCAGTCAAGAACCAGTAAGGCCGTAGCAAGGCAACAAGGAAGTCATCATGGCATTCGGCACCCTCGATTCGGACGATGACGAAGTAATGAGCGAAATCAACATGACGCCGCTGGTCGACGTCATGCTGGTGCTGCTGATCATCTTCATCATCACCATTCCCGTGATCAACCACGCGGTCAAGATCGACCTCCCGCGGGCGACCAACACGCCCAACGATCCCAAGCCGCAGAACATCAACCTGTCAATCGATGCCAACGGCAAGGTCTTCTGGAACCAGGCGGAAGTAGACGAGCCGACGCTTGAGGCCAACATCGCCCAGGCCGCGCAGCAGCAGCCGCAGCCGGAGCTGCACCTGCGCGCCGATCGCGATGTGCGCTACGAGCGCGTGGCGGAAGTCATGGCCGCCGCGCAGCACGGCGGACTCGGCAAGATCGGGTTCATCACCGAACCCAAGCACTGACGGCTTGAACGCGCCGCATCCGCTGGAGCGGCAGCGCAACAGGCACAAAAAGGGCACTCCATGAAGTGCCCTTTTTGTTTGCCTGGAAAATGCGCCTTATGCCACTTATAGCGGCGCCGGAATGCAGGTTCGGCCGAGGCCATCCGCAATCAAAAATCTCTATTGTAATGATAACAATTCTCATTTAAGATTGAGCGACCTTGAACCCGGTCGTGGCAATACGCAGTCCCGCGTTGACACCACGGACCACCGGACCGGAGCCCACCGATGAGCACCCTGACCCTGCCGCTGTCGCAACCGCATGAAGTCACCCGCCGCCGCCTTTCCCTGCGCCGGGTTGAAGTCACCCCCAGCAAGCCTGCACAAGCGCGCCGCGAGAACCCGGCCAGCGCGGCGATCGAATCGATGAAATCTGCCGTAGCCGGCCTGCCCGCCCGGCTCGAAGCCCTGGTGCGCGATAGCCTCTCCGCGGCGCCGGCGGGCGATGCGGTGCCACTGGAGACGCTGATGCGCGGTAACAACCTGCTGCCCATCCTGCATAACGGCGAGGTCTACACGCTGCGCATCACCCGTTACGGCAAGCTGATTCTGACCAAGTAGTCGCACGGCGACGCGCCCTGCGCAAGCGTTCCCAGCCGCCCTGGCAACGGCCATGCAGCAGGTAGACGATGCGACGATGGAATGATGCGATGAGGGGAGTCTGGCTACCGGAACCGGCGCCTGGCAGCGAAACCCGTCGACAGGCTTCAGCATCGGGAAAGACAAGGACTTTCGTCCGCAACGAGAGGCGGATGCCGCGACAGTGAGCCTGGCTCACTGTCGGCACTACACTCTGCTCTGGCTCGCAGACGAGTCTCAGACGCCCAGGGCGGCGATACCCGCGCGCGCGATCTGCGCGTCTTCGGTCGACTTCACGCCCGACACGCCAACCGCACCCACGACCTGGTCATTAACCACGATAGGCACACCACCCTCCAGCATGCCTTGCATCACAGGCGCGGTCATGAACGAGTGGCGGCCGTTGTTGATCATGTCTTCGTAGACCTTCGACTCGCGACGGCCCAGCGACGACGTACGTGCCTTCTCGGTAGCGATATAGCTCGAGATCGGCGCAGCGCCATCCAGGCGTTGCAGCGCCAGCAGGTGGCCGCCGTCGTCCACGATGGCGATCGACACCGCCCAGTGGTGATTCTTGGCCTCGAGCTCGGCTGCGGCCAGCACCTTCTTCACATCATCTGCCGTCAGCACGGTTTTTTGCTGCATACCACTCTCCTCGAAAATCGTTTCAATGAGCCGGAAGTATAGCGCCACGGCCCTTGGCATGACCATGGGCCCGGCGGTCCGCGCCAAGCCCGTAAAAAGCAAAAGACCCGCGCCTGGCGGGTCTTTTGCATTACTACGGTTGCCGTGTGCGGACTGCCGTGGCCCTCAGGCGCCACGGACTTGCGTCCCACGAACTCAGGCTCCGTCGCTGAACTGGTCGCGGCGATCGCCTACCTTGGCGCCGTCGGTGAACGGATCCACCTTGCGAGCGCCGTCGGTGAAAGGATCGACCTTGCCCATCTTGGCGCCATCGGTGTAGGCATCGACCTTGCCAATCTTGGCGCCATCGGTGTACGGGTCACGCTTGTTGACGCCTGCGGCAAAAGCGGATGCGGAGAGTGCGGTGAGGGCGGTCAGTGCTGCAATCGCCACCAGGGTGTTCTTGATTTTCATGGGCGGGTCCTCTTGGGAATCGTGCTGGCTGGAAGGGCACCGGATGCGATAGCTTGCGGAATCTTTTCATCACGGTGTCACAGCAGCAGTATAGGTGGAAACCCTAATAAAGATATGAGCAACGGTTTGATCTGACTCTTCAAATTTTTTGACCCCACTCCCGACTATGGAACCTTAGCCGTCTAGCCGCGCCCAGTTTGCCTTTCCAAGCTGCACCCGAAATACAAAAGGGCCCCGGAGGGCCCCTTTTAACAACCTGCGTGGCGCAGGTCATTCATGCTTATCGCCAGTGGCGGTGGTCATGCCCATGCCCATGCCCCGGTGGGCCATAGTAGCCTCGTCCGTAATAGCCTCGGCCATAGTAGCGCGGACCGTAGTAGGCAGGGCCGTAATAGACGGGGGCCGGACGCACCACGACCGGGGGCGGTCCGTAGTAGACCGGCGCCGGTGCCATGACCACGGGCGGCCCGGCGACATAGGCAGGCGGCGGATAATAAGCCGGGCCACCCACGACCACGCCGGGCACACCGATCGCCACGCCAACGCTCACGTGAGCCATTGCCGCACCCGATGCCAGCGCTCCAAGCAAAGCGAGTCCTGCGAGCAACCAACGTTTCATGATCCTTGCCTCTTGCAAGTCGTTATTCGATAAGGCGTATTGTAGGATCCTGGAAATTTCCAGGTGAAACCGAGGACGCTACATTGTTACCAGGCGTAACAATAGACACTTAGGACACTTAGCCGCGTTCCGCCCCTGCACTTGGCACCAATCCCGGCAGACACCCGCGCGGAGCTTGCATCACCGCGCCCAACCGACCACAATATCGGGCTTGCCGTGCGGCCGTGGAGAAATTGGTAGACTCAGCAGACTTAAAATCTGCCGCCTTTACGGGCTTACGGGTTCGACCCCCGTCGGCCGCACCAGCATCCACCTCGCCAGGCCAGCCCAACGCATCCAACCCGCGACGCCATTGGCCCGATCAGGCCACCACCGCGCACAGCAGCGCCCCTCCCACCACCAGAAATACAAACAGCAGGCCAGCCAGCACAAGTGGCTTGCGTCCGGCGCGCAGCAAGGTGCCGATGCGGGTGTGCAGGCCAATCGCCAGCATCGCGCAAGCGAGCAGCCAGTTATCGAACGCCAGCAGGGTGGGCTTCCAGTCCTCGGGCACAAGGCCGGCGGAATGCACCGCCATGACCGCCACGAAGCCCACGGCGAACCATGGCACGGCCTTCAGGATCGCGCCCCAAGGCCGCGCGCCGGTTGCCCTTTCACCCTCGGCCCCGGGGGCACCCTTCGGCCACAGCGCGAGCACCAGCAGCAACGGCCCCAGCGCCAGTACGCGCACCATCTTCGTGACTACCGCGGCGTCCGCGGTGGCATCGCTGACCATCTTGCCCGACGCGATTACCTGAGCCACCTCGTGCAGGGTGGCGCCAGTATAGATACCGAACGTGCGCTCACTGATTGCCAGGTGCCAGTGCTGCGTGGCCAGTTCAAACAGATAGGGATACAGCAGCATGCCCGCCGTGCCAAACAACACCACGGTGGCCACGGCGACAGCCGTCTGACGGTCGTCGGTGCGCACGACCGACGCGACCGCGATGGCCGCAGCGGCTCCACAGACCGCGCTGCCCGCGCTGACTAGGATCGCTTCCCGGCGGGTCAGTCCAAGCAGCGCGGAACCGATCCAGACGCCCAACAGCATGGTCGACACCAGCATGGCCAAAGGTACCAGCACGCCGGCAAGGCCAAGGTCGGCGATGGCGCCGAAGGTCAGCCGCAGGCCGTACAGCGCCACGCCGAGCCGCAGCAACTGCTGTCGCGCCAGTTGCATGCCGGGCCCCAGCGGGGTCAGCCAGCGTTGCGGCAAGGTATTTCCGGCCACCATGCCGGCAAACATGGCTAGCGTCAGCGCGCTCAAGCCGAGGTGCGAGAAGGCCGGGTGGGCCGAGAAGACCATGGCCAGCCAGGCGATGAAACCCAACGGCACCAGGGTCAGGATCCTTGTCGGCCATGATGGCGGCTGGGCGCCAAGACTGGCAACTGCGGTCGAAGAGGTGGTGGACATGGCGGGATCCCTTACCCCTGCAGCCGGAGGGCTTCGGGGCGCGAATTAAGCATGTCCCAAGCCTACTTAGCTGGCGAAAACCTGTAAAACAGGTAATATCGCTATACGTTACCTGAATTTCAGATATGAACCAGCGCCCTCTCCGCCTGACCCTGCGCCAGCTCTCCGTCTTTGTCGCGGTTGCGCAGCACGGCAGCACTGTCGCGGCGGCCGACGCGCTGGCGATGTCTCAATCCGCCGTGAGCGCGGCACTGGCAGATCTGGAGAGCGCGCTGGGCGGCGCATTGTTTGACCGGGTTGCGCGCCGCCTCAGCATCAATGAGACCGGCCGCCTGTTTTTCCCACGTGCGCTTTCGCTGCTGGATCAGGCCCATGAACTCGAGCGCTTCACCGTCCAGCCCGGCGTACAACTGCGCATTGCCGCCAGCAATACCATCGGCAGCTATATCCTGCCCGGCTTGCTCGCGGGCTTTCGGCACGCGCAGAGCGGGCCTTGCGCGCTCGACATGCGCATCGGCAACACCCGCGAAGTGCTGCAGGCGCTGCTCCAGTTCGAAGCGGATATCGGGCTGATCGAAGGCACCTGCCACGAGCGAGACTTGCGCAGCGCCCATTGGCGCGACGATGTGATGGTGGTAGTGGTCAGTCCCGCACACCCGCTGGCAAGCCGGCAGGGCGACCTTGAAGCCTTGCGCGATGCGGACTGGATTGTGCGCGAACCCGGCTCGGGGACACGCGAGATCATCGAGCAACGCCTGGCCCCGCTCTTGGGCGAACTGCGTTTTGCCCTGGAACTGGGCAATTCCGAGGCCATCAAACGCGCCGTGATGAGCGGCTACGGTGTGAGCTGCCTGTCACTGCAAGTCGTGGAGGACGAATTGCAGCGGGGTACCCTGGTAGCGCTGCGCGAAGGCTTGCCCGAGGTAGTGAGACCGTTGCATCTGGTGGTCCACCAGGACAAATACCCGACGCAGGGCCTGCTGGCCTTCACCGAGTATCTCCGCCGCGACGCTGCCGGCGGCCACTGAACGGCCGCGCTCCCGCGCTCAGGCCGCCTGCGGATCACCCTCGCCCGCTTGCCTGGCGTTGTAGCGGTCGAGCAGGTGGAACAACAATGGATTGAGCACGATGGACAGCAGCGCGCCAGCCAGGATGAGCGCCTGCCCGCGCTCGGGCAGGATCTTCAGGTAGACGCCAAGGCCGGCAAGGATAAAGGAGAACTCGCCGATCTGAGCCAGGCTGACCGCGATGGTCATGCCGGTGTGGGTGGAATGCCCGAACACCCGCACGATGCAAAGCGCGGCGAGCGATTTACCCACCACGATGATAAACAGCGTGGCCAGTACGCCCCAGGGATCGGTGATCAGCACCATGGGGTTGAACAACATGCCGACCGAAACGAAGAACAGCACCGAGAACGCATCGCGCAGCGGCAGCGACTCCTCGGCCGCGCGATGGCTGAACTCGGACTCCGCCAGCACCATGCCGGCAAAGAACGCGCCAAGCGCGAACGACACGCCAAACAGTGAATAGGCGCCGAAGGCCACGCCAAGCGCGGTAGCCAGCACCGCGAGCCGGAACAGTTCACGGCTGCCGGTCCAGACGATGCGTTCCAGCATCCACGGAATAAAGCGTCGGCCGATCACCAGCATGACGGCGACGAAGGCGGCCACCTTGCCCAGGGTGGCAAGCACGGTGAACAAGATCTCGCCCGAGCCTGGCACGGCGGCATCCTGGCCCGCCACATCGCCAGACGGCATCAGCAATCCTGCAAGTGCCGGCAGCAGAACCAGCGTCAGCACCATGGCCAGGTCTTCCACGATCAGCCACCCGACCGCAATCCGGCCCTGCGGCGACTCAACCAGTTCGCGCTCCTGCAGCGCCTTGAGCAGCACCACGGTGCTCGCCACTGAAAGCGCCAGCCCAAAGACCAGGCCAGGCCCCCACTCCCACCCAAAGCCCCAGGCCGCGCACATGCCAAGCATGGTGGCGATGGCGATCTGCACCACAGCGCCAGGAATGGCGATCTTCTTCACCGCCATCAGGTCCTTGAGCGAAAAATGCAGCCCAACGCCGAACATCAGCAGGATCACCCCTAGCTCCGCCAGCTGGGGAGCCAGCGCCTGGTCAGCGGTATAGCCCGGCGTATGCGGTCCAACCACTATCCCCGCGCACAGGTAGCCGATCAGCGGTGGCAGCTTGAGCCGGTTGGCCAGCGCGCCAAGAATAAACGCCAGGACGAGGCCGCCGACGATGGTGCTGATGAGCGGGGTAGCGTGATGCATGCGTTCTGGGTTCCTCGTAGGTGGCCATGACGGCGTTGACTGGATGACCTCGCCCGCCCTCCCCGGCAAGAGCCCGGCGGGGACCACAAAGCAACCCCTTGCCTTCCTTGCGGCGTCGAGCGCCGCGCAGTGGCCAGGAGGTACCGCGCTGATTGAGGGAAAACGGGAACGGGAGTCTTACAGGGCCCGGGGGCAATCGCGTGGCAGTGGTCCATCCGGACAATGGCGCACAGTTCAGGCCAGATATCCCCCGAACGCCCCGCGAAGACTACGATATGGAATGTAACACGATCATCACTGCGGCAAAGCGGGGAATCGGGCCGGATGTGGCCCTTTAATGTTCCGGCTTATGCACACGGCACCGAATGGACTCGTGTCGAAGGAGCGGTCCGCTGTGGTCACCACCCGGAAGGAAGTCAGCGGGACCGCGTGCCAGGCCCGGAAACCGGCCGGACATAGCGTCCGGCACTACCGGGCCTGGCCCTCCCTTTGCTAGTTAGCAGCCAGCCGGAACGTCGCCACCGTATCGCGCAGCTTGTGGGCCTGCTCATCCAGCGACTGCGCAGCCGCGGCCGCCTGCTCCACCAGGGCGGCGTTCTGCTGCGTCACCTGGTCCATCTGCCCGACAGCCTGGTTGACCTGCTCGATCCCGGTGCTCTGTTCGCTGGAAGCCGCGGCAATCTCGCCGATGATGTCCGACACTCTTTTCACGGCCACGCGGATCTCATTCATGGTTCGCCCGGCATCTTCCGCCTGCGCCGAGCCGGTGCTTACCGTGTTGACCGCCGTATCGATCAGGTCCTTGATCTCCCTGGCCGCGCTGGATGAGCGCTGCGCCAGGCTCCGCACCTCGCCCGCCACCACCGCGAAACCGCGCCCCTGTTCGCCGGCACGCGCCGCTTCCACGGCAGCATTGAGCGCCAGGATATTGGTCTGGAAGGCAATGCCTTCGATCAGCGAGGTAATTTCGGCGATGCGGGTGGAACTCGTGCTGATCACACCCATGGTATCCACCATCTGCTGCACCGCCGTGCTGCCGCGCACCGCCACGTCGGCGGCATTGTCCGCCAGGCCGCTGGCCTGGCGCGCGTTTTCGGCATTCTGCCGCACGGTCACCGCCAGCTCCTCCATGCTCGCCGCGGACTGCTCCAGCGCTGCCGCCTGCTGTTCCGTGCGCGAGGAAAGGTCCGCATTGCCGGCGGCGATCTGATGGGCCGCCGTGCTCACCGAATCGGTCGACATGCGCACCTCCGACAGCGCCGAGGCGACGTGCTCGATCAATTCGTTGAAGGCAATCGCCGTCCGCCCGATCTCATCGTTGTGCCGCACCGATGCGCGCCGCCCAAGGTCAAGCGACTCGCTGACGTAGTGCAAGGTCTGCTCGATCTCCGCCAGGCTGCCGTGGATTCGGCGATAGAGCGAAAAACCCATCGCGCCGGTGATCACGAAGGCGGCCCCGATAATCGCGCAGAACACCGTCAGCGCCAGTTCGTACGCCTTGCGGTTGTTCTCGGCCACCTGCTTGCCCAAGGCGGCGTTGTAGGCAACGTGTTCGTTGATGGCCGTGCCCAGCGCCGTCGCGGCCTTGAAGAGCGAGCCACCCAGCAACATGCCCCGCGCCGCCTCGGCATCGCCCTCCGCAGACTTCTCCAGGAAACGCTCCCGCTCCACCCGGTACCGCTTCACCGCGGCCCGGTCGGCTTCCAGCAGCGCCCGGTCCTTCTCATCCGAGATGTCGTTGCGTTCGTAGGTGGCAACAATCGTATCGAAAGCCTGGTCAGCCTTCGCTAAAGCCGCCACGGCTTCCGCGCGCCCGCTCGCCTCGTCCGACAGGGCATAGGCGTAGAGCGATACGCGCATGCCGTTGACATTGGCCCAGAGGTCATCCAGCGTGCGTACGCTGACCAGCGTGTTGTCGTTGAAGTAGGAAAAGCGCTCCTGCGATGCGCGGAGTTGCCAGATGCCGCCGACACCGAGGGCAAGTATGGCGAACAAGGCCAGCGACAAGGTGGCCAGCAGGCGTTGAGTGATATTCATTACGCATAGCCGGCGCCCGCCACAGGGCGGGCACCGATTCCTGGAAAGGAGGATATTGAAATGACGCCCACGGGTCGCGTGCACGGCTCCTGCCGCGCCAAACCACCCACAAGCCCAGACAAATCTACTTTCGAAGCGCGCTTGCGAAGACTTCAGATCCGGCGAACCGTCTTTTGAACGGGTCTTACCTCCGTCTTTACGGCATCCGGTGGCATTTGCTGAAGCAAAAATGCCAGAAAACAGAAAATAAACGACGATAATAGGATAAGTCCTAAAAATAGCGAATGATAGGCGACAAAAGGAAGCAATGAACTGACAGCGCCAGGAGGTGCCGCTAGAGCCCAGGCAACGGTGCTGGCATGCGGGACGAGCAGCGCGGGGAGGGGGAACAGGAACGAGCAAGACGGAATTTGCCAGACAGTCGATGGGGCGAAAAGAGGGAGCAGGAGGACGAGTTCACGCGGCCAGACAAGCTTGTCCCTTTAGGAGCACAGGAACCCCGGGGAGACTTCGCCCTATTTACCAGCGAGTGCCGCCACTTGGTTCGCTAAAAAGCAAAAGCGCCACCGATTAGGGCAGCGCTAAGTGCTTAACGATCTAAGCGGCGATCAGAGTTGAACTGGCGAACACGGCTTTGCAGGCCGCCCGTCGTTTTATAAATCAATGATTTACCGCAATGCGCCCCGTAGCGCGCCCCGCGTGAGCTGGCTGTGTGCGCCACGCCACAATCGACCTTTTGTGTCTTGCTCGCTTTCCCTTGTTTTAAGATACTTCAGTGCCAATTCGTCGGCAGGCGCGCCGCGGAACACGACCCCCAATGGTTCATGAAGCAATAGCGGGCCTTTTTACATTCAGCCCTTGTCCGCTGGCGCCTCTGCCGCGAAGAGCAAGCGAGCAACCTGCTCCACAAGGCCGAGGGGCGCACCGTAGATCGTGGCCAGGGTACGCATCCGTTGCACTTCTTGCTCAATCTCGTCCGGCGTGCGCGCAGCCGCCAGCGTTGCAGCGAGCCTCATGCGCTCGCCAAGGAAATCCACCAGTTCTGCATCGAGCGACGCGATCATCTCAGTCGTAGTGGGCAAGGACAACATACTTCTCCGGAAATGAAAAAAGCGCCCGAAGGCGCTCACAAGCCAATACTCAGGTGTGATTAGCGGTTGGTAGCCGGCATAATATTCGTAGGAATGCTGTCAGTACCGATCTTACTGAACGAAACTTGGGTTCCGGTTGCGTCCGGAGCCCAATCTGCCTCGTAGATATAGCTGCCTACCTCAGATTTTCCGGTGAATTTAACATTCACCTTACCCGGAACTGCGGGAGGGCCGGCAGTGGCTGCCGTGCCAGTCAGAGCAACAGCGCCGGTCGCGTACTTGGGCGTCGGCAGAGAATTAATATTCAGCTCCGCAGCAGTATCACACAACGATCCATCACCAGCATTGACCTGAAGGCATTGGGAAACTGCAGTCTTGAGAGCGGCCAGATCGGCAATGTTGTTCTGCCATTTAGACTTCGTCACGTAGTCCTGATACTGCGGAATCGCGATCGCCGCCAAGATACCAATGATCGCGACCACGATCATCAGTTCGATCAGCGTGAAGCCCTTTTGTACCCGCTTGATTCCCATCCGTGCTTTTTTCATAAGATTGACCCCCAATTATTTGTAGGCAGCAATTTGCTGCGCAAACCTTATACGCAACCCTCGTGCCAGGCCAAATCTGGTCGAAAACCGCATCATTATGACAAAGTGTGTCAGTTGTAACTCGATGTATCAGGCGCATCGTGACAAATCTTGTCAGTGCCCATGACGAATCCTGGCATGCGCATTAAGGCGCATTCACATCAGATTTTACCAGCTTCGATTTCCTCCCCCACCCCACAACGCTAGGCCGGGTACCTCGGCGCCGGCAGCATGCGCACGCTGCGCAAGCGGGTCAACGTGGGGCGGTGGGACGATGCGCCTGTGGAGTTCAGAAAGTGCGTCAGGGGCGGCGGGCGCGTGCTGCGTGGTTTGGTCCTGTGCAGGGAAGCCGAGGTTGCCCTGATCTCACCATGCTGACCATGAATTCGGACAAGCACCCGCTGATGAACCGCTTCCACGCTCCGGGCAAGGAAAAGCGCATGATCGTGATCGTGCCCACGGCGGAATGGGACGACTGGCTGACCTGCCGGGATCAGGAGCGGGCGCGCAGCTTCATGCGACCATATCCCGCAGAGTTGATGGATGGCGCGCCAGCTCCGAGGGCATCACGTACCACGACGGAAAAATAGGACCATAGCCCATATGACGCTCTCTTTTGCGCTACAAATTCTGTCCGCATGCATCGGCATACTTGGTTCTATATTTTTCGCCGTGGGCGTTGTCAAGCAGAGCCCAGCCAACATGGCAGAACTATCTGGCACCTACTGGGGTTGGAACCCCCATATGACCAAGGCTCTAGCTGCACAAAAGGCAGACTACGTATTTGGGGGCTGCCTTATCGTGGTTGCTTTTTCGGTGCAATACACTTCGCTCATTCCATGGACTGCGTCGGTCCCTCTGCCCGTAGCACAATCAACCGGGCTTGGGCTTGCATTTGCCCTAACCGTTGCCACTTTCTTTGCCCTTCGTTGGTTGAGTGCCCGCGTCGCAGGTAGGTATGAGCAGGACATTCGCACCATACTCGCCACCCGTGAAAAACCAGAGTAGCGCGCAGGTCTGCGACTACGTCACTGGCAGGCAGCCACCGCCGCCTCCAGCCTCACCTCATAGGCCGCCCGCTGCCGCACCTCCACCAGTGCCGCCCGCCCCTTCGTGAACACGTCGGCATCCGGGTCCACCTGATCGAGTGCCCAGGCCGGCCGTGCGACCTGCGGAACCTTGCACGGCACCGCCACCGGCACCTCCACCGTCTTCGTCTGCGTGATCACCTGCGGCGCGCCAGCGCAGCCGGCCAGCAGCGTGCCCAGCACCAGAATGCTCTTCATCGCCCGGCCCTCCGTTCCTTGATCGCCTCGGTCAGCAGCTCGTCGAGCGAGCCGCACAGGTCGGCCGGCTTGCCCGGCGGCCGGCGCGCCAGTTCGGTGCCCTTACCCTCCGCCGCGGCGGCGCGGCTCTCGGCCTGGGCCAGCGCCGCGGCTGCCTGGCTCGCACGCTCGGCCGCCGCAGCCTTCAGCGCCGCGACGGCGCCGTTAGCCTTATCCACGTCGGCGGCGCACCGCTCGTTGGCGTCCAGCACGCGGCCCGCGCGTTCCGCGGCCGCCTGCAGCGCCTGGCTGGCGGCCTCTGCCCGCGGCTCGAAATACAGCAGGTAGGCCAGCACCACCGCCACCACGGCACCAAGCAGGGCAGCCACGCCACAGGAGCGCCATGGAATCGCCAGCATCAGCATCCCCACCCCTCCGGAAACTTGGCCAGTGGCACGGCCTGGCCCGCCAGCGCGTGCGTGCAGTCGCCCAGGAAGACGATCTCGCCGGGCTGCGCTCCGTTGCAGCCAACGAACGAATGGCAGACGATCGCGCGACTGTCGAACCGGTGCCCGTCGAGCGGCGGACACCCTGCGGCCATCCATTGCTCGTACTCGGCCTCGCCTGCCTCGGTGAAATCCGTGCCGGTCACGAGCACGCTGGGCGTGAAGATCGGCCGCTCGACATCACCGTTCCAACCCCAGCGCGGGCCGGGCCCAGCGCCGTGCTGAATCGTGTGGGACATGCCGCAGCCCGGGCACCAGAAGGCCAGGCAGCCGGCTGCGGGCCGCCGCAGGACTTTCGATAGCGCGCTCACTTCCCTGCCCCCCGGCGCAGCCTGCGCTTGAGCCATACCTCGATGTACTGCGAGCCGACAATGCCCAAGCCACTGCCGATGCCATAGAGCGCCAGCGGCGGCAGTTCCGGAAACTGAATCAGGCCCACGCCGGCAATCATCGACGTGGCCGCGCCCAGCACCGCACGGCCGATGATCAGCCGGAATGTCAGGTGTTCATCGCTCACGAGCAGCTTCCCCAGGGCGATCATCGCGCCCAAAACGACCAGCATTGCCAGGCTCTTTTCGTGCTCTTGCATTTAACCCTCCCCGTTATCCCTTGGTGAATTGCTTTGCGCGCGCCCAGCGCTCTTGGCGGTCGGCAAGCCCGTTGATGCCACCATTGATCCGTCGGGTCAGGGTTTCGAACGCCCCTGCATCCGCCAGCGCGTTCAGTCCCCTCGAATGCCAGAACCAGCACGCCGAGCGCGCGGCCAGCGCATCGCCCTCGAGCATGGCTGGTGTGGCCTGCAGGTCGAAGCCGAGCGCAGCGCCGCACGTGCGGTAGTTCGCGCGCCCGGTGATCTGGATAAGGCCCCGGCCCATGAAACGCTTGCCGTCGCCCGGTTGGCTGTTGCCCAGCTCGAACGGCTTCTGGTTGCGGCTGGCCCGATCCGCCGGCGGCCACGGCGCCGACAGGTCGCGCTCGTAGCGCATCTGCGCCGGCGTCGGGCCCCAGAGCTCGCGCGTGAGCGAGAAGCCCAGTGACTCGTGGCCGGTCTGCGCGATCCACGCGGCCACACGCGCCGGCGACAGGATCCCGAACTCGAAGAGCGCCGGCTCGATGTGTGGCCACCAGCGCGCGGCGAGCGCCGGCGACAGGCCCGCGGCGGCCTGGAAAGCTTGTTGGTCCATGCGGACTCCAGAAAAGGAAAAGCCCGCACGCGGCGGGCATTGACTGCATTTAGGGACACTTAGTCACGCAACTCTTACAAATTAAATGTTGTATATCAAATACTATTTTGATCTAATTCGTGCCGCGCGGCGCCTGCTGCGCTCCTTTTGTGCATTGACTTCTGTGCAAGACCGGCAACGATTTCCCGTCTCAGCCGGTCTTTTTTTGCAGACTCACTGTGCTACCTCCTATGGCTACGCCAACGCCTTTTTGATGCTTTCGGCGGCGTCCTCAGTCGGCACCGCAAGCGGCATCCAGTGGGTTGCATCGCATACGTCCCAGACATAATCGCGACGATACAGAAAGAAGAAGCGAGCCTGGCCGTCTCGCTTATCGGTCTTGTACCTGACCGGCATCACCTCCACCTGCCCCCAACCGCCATAGTCGCTATACGTGTCATGGACCGGCCCCACGGCGAGCACGGCCTGCCCCTCTTCCGGCAGGCGCTCCGATACAGGGATCCACAGTTGCAGTAGCAGGCGCTGAGCGTGTGACAAGTCTTGATCGTCCATAGCTCTCTCCTTCATGCCCACACACGATACGGTGTGCCTGGCTCCGGTGCGACGACGATGCTCCCCAGCGCCGCCGCCTCGCCGGCGGTCAGCTCGCGCTCCAGCCGCAGGTTCACATGCCACCCAGGCACAGCCGTCGGCGGCATGATCACGTTGCCGTCGGCATCCCACTCGCCGCCCTCGTAGATCGTGCCGATGGTCGAGAGGTTGACGCCCTCGGCGGGCACGCGCTGCATCTCGCCGTCCTCGGTGTATTCGACCGTCAGGCCGGCGGCCAGCAGCGCAGCGCGCGTGGTGTCGCGGTCGGGGCCGCGAAGGTAGTAGTCGTGGAACATGGTCACCTCAAGCGGAAAGAGTTTGGAGTTCGGCGGCGGCTGCGCGACGAGGCAAGTACCGTACCCCTTGAATCCAGGTGTTCGGGGGATTGACGCCGCCCGCCGTGCACCCAATGCCCAGCTTGGTGACTGTTGGAACAACTGGCAGTGCAGCCGTGACCGCTGCCGCACCGTTCACGCTCATGGTGAGGCCAGCGGTGCTATATGCCAGAGCGATCTTTGCTACCGCGCCTACGGCCGATCCCCTCCATGTATCGGATGCCGTCGCACCAACCACACCACCAACAGAGGACGTGGTAAGCACACCATTTCCCGAACTCGCTCCAAGATAGAAGCGGTTGTTGAGCGTGCCATCCCCAATCTCAAGCAGCGATCTCGTCGAACTTGGAGTGGGAGGAACCAGCAGCTGAAGGACGACGGTGCCCTCGCTCGGGTTGAAGCCAATCTTGCTCAGGTCGGTGACGACCGCGCTGTCGGCAGCACGAGTGACTTGCGCCGTCGTCGTCACGATCGGAGATGACGGTAGACTTCCCGCCTCCATCTGGAAGTGATGCACGATTACAGACTTCCCTGTTCCAGAGGCAGAGCCGTCGGTAATCGTGTACGGGTACGCATTCAGCGTCTCCCCTCCGGCATTGGTGGTGGCAGTCCAAAGCAGGTAGAGAGCCCCACCGTTTGGGCCCGCGTTCGACATTTTGGTGACGCCGTACGTGACCGTTCCAGTCCCGCTGGCGAGTGTCGCTACACCAGTCGTGAGATCCAGGTTGACCCCACCCCAAATGCCAGGGGTTCCAGACGTCTTGTAGAACACCAGCCTCGTGACAGCGCCAGCCACCGAGGCTAGGTCAGCCTCAACAATCGACCATTGGCACATTGCGCCGGTAGCGGTGAACTGAGTGCCGCCCGTCGTCGGCGAATTAGGACCGCCCACGCCCTTCATAACGAAGCGAATTGCCTGCTGCCCCGACACCAGGGAAGCGGCATTCGTGATCGTGTAGTAGGTGGGCGCGCTAGCGGTGCCATACATACTCGGCCACAACAGGTTTGTCTGCGCCCCCTCAACCAGCAGCCCCCGAGCGGCCAGCGTTAGCGGGTCATAGTCAAGACGCGGGGCATTGGCCGAAAACGGGACCACCAAGCCGCCCGAACTGTAACCCCATGCCCCCGACGCGCGGGCAACGGTGACAATGTCACCAAGATTCTTGCTCACCAGCATAGTTATGCTTTCCCTTTGAAGACGCCGACGATTCCGTACGGCCACGTCGGGTCATCGATCCATGCGCGGTACACGTTGACCACGAAGTCGAACTGCATCGTCGGCTCATTGACCGAAATGAAGTCGAGCTGCAGCGTTCCCTTTGACAGGTCGTCAGCGTCATATTTGCCGCGCCGATTGCCTGTGAGTGCGAGGCCGAGCCCGAGTCTCATAGCCCCACCAGGTCGAGTGCGGTGGTGCCGCTCGCATTGACGCGCCGTGCCCGGATCGGCAGGACCTCACCGGCCGCGCAATTCTTGAAAGTGACCGAAGTCCCGTCCGGGCGCACTGCGACGACGTCGCCACCGGTGCCGACGCGGATGCTGTTGGCGATCTCGGCAAAGTCGACTGTGTCGCTTGGGGTGATCGCGAAATAGGTTTCGGACGGCCCGGTAATGGCCTTGGCGCTGCTCGCAAACTTGTCGTTCGGCGGCATGGAGATCTCCAGAAACAATGAAGCCGCCCGGAGGCGGCTCTATGCGATGTTGGTGCGGCTTTACGCCGGCTTGACCGGCCAGTCGATGGTGCGCGGGAATCCTGCCTGGCTCGTGACCGCGCGCAGGGCCTTGCGGTACTGGCTCATAGCCTTCAGCAGAACCTCGTCAGCCGGATCCAGCTCGCCCAGCACGAAGCCGTCCATCAGGGGCGCGATCAGCCGGTCTGCCTCGGCCAGCAACGCGTCACGTCTCGCACGCACAGAAGCAGCGAGCTGCTCGGTCTCCAGCGCCACGTCCAACGTCCATTCCTCGTCGGCCCACTTGTGCGCGGGCGACGGGCGCGGCTCGTCGGTCAGGAATGCCGGCAGGTCGCCCAGGCCGGAGTACTCGGCCCCGAGCACGAACGGCGAGCCGTCGGCCGTGCGGAATAGCGGCTCGTCCCGGTAGTCGGGCGCAAGTGTCCAGGCACCGTCCGGCCAGTTCTGCGGTGGCCGCAGGTCCGCGCCCAGGTACAGCGCGACGCGGCGCGCGCCGGCGGCCGGCGGTGCATGCGGCGTGGCATAACCCGGCACGATCGGATCCTCCGGCTTGAGCGGGTTTTCGTCGGCCAGGCCGGCGCCAAGGAACTCGCCAGTGATCGGGTGATAGTTGTGGATGTTCATATCGGTCCTCAGTATTTGATCACGGCCAGCAGCGCGACGTTGCGAGGTCGCGTTTCTCCGCCGGTAATCGTGGCGCCGTCCGTGTTCGTGTTCACGATGGTGATATTCGAGCCGCCGCCACCAAGCCCATACACGTTGTATTGGATCGTGTGGTAGTGAGCGCGCTCGCCCTGCGCCTGTGCGCTACCGAAGACCCGGCTAGCGTCGACGCCACGGCTGTCGTCCCAGCCGCGCGGGAACTCGCCGCGCAGCTCGGGAAGGTTGAACGTCGTCGAGCCATCACCCGCGCCGAAGGTGGTGCCGATCTCCGCGTACAAGTCTGCATAGGTCGTACGCGATACTGCCGCGCCATTGCACTTCAGGTAGCCCGATGGCGCTGCACTCTTGCCGTGGTAAAAGACGGCGCCTGGCAGGATGTGGCCGAAATTCGGCACACCCAACAGCCCGATAGTGACCCATGCGGTATTGGCAGCGTTCCGCATTCGGAGCAGGCCCGCCCCCGCGTCAGCCCAGAACTGATACGCATAGGTCGTGGTCGGCGCAACGGAGCCGCCCTGGTTTTCTGCAATCGCCTTCAGTGCGGCGTTCAGGTCCGCGCGAAAAAGCGCCCCCGTCTGGTTGTCGAGAACCAGGTCGTGTTGAGACATGCTTACCTCTCGGAGTTAGTAGGCTTTGGCATCCCAGTCGAACCGCCTGGAGACTGGCGTGCCCGCGCTGGTGAAGAAGTTGACGGTGAAGCCCGCTTCGGACTTGCTGGTGATGTTGAAGTAGTCACCCTGCACACCGTTCTGTGCCGTTATGCCAATGGACGGCACGATCCGGAACGGCTTGCTGAACACGATCGCCTGCGGCCCTGCCGCTGAAATGACGTCATGGCCATGTTCGATGCGATCTGGCATATCGACCCCAACCGTCAGGCTTGTGACAGCCACGTTGTGCGTCGACGACTGGCTTTCCAGAATCACCTTCCACTGGAACGCCCGGGCCTCGTAGTCTCCCATCGAGAAGCGCTGCCACTCGGACCAGATCGGCGACGCGCCAGGGTCATCCGACGTGGTCCGCACATACAGCGACACTGCGGTATCGTTGATGCGATCCCCGTCTACTGACCCCCACGTGTCGATCAGATTCAGCCGCGAGTCGATCTGGTCATCTGTATCGAAGGACACCGAATCGATGGTGGCCGTCAGCCTGGATTTCTCGACGACGCCGAGATCCAGCGATCCCGCGAACGCATAGGTGCCGCTGTTCGCGATACCCCCCAGCGAGTCGATCAGCCCCCACCCACCATTTCCGACTACGTCATCGATCAGGCCGAGCCCATCAATCGCGGGTTGCGTGTCCCACTGCCCGCCGGCATCGATCAGCCCCTGATCGTCAATGAGCCCGAGCCCGACCAACTTGATGCCGTTTGCCGCCGGGTCGAATACCACCCCGCTCTTCGCCCCAGAGAACGCCGGGTGCTCCATGATCGTGGCCACCACGTTCAGGTCAAGCAGAGAGGGCGCGGTGGTGATAACAGCAGCGGCTGTCGGCGACTCATGCCCGGTGGAATCGATCCACTTGGCGAGATAGACCCCTTCCAGCAAAGGCAACTGCGCAGAGTTCGCCGCGCCGGAGATGTAGCCGCCAATATCGATCGCACTGCCCCAGCTCGCCTGCACCAGGTCCGTGGTGTGTCGGATCCGCGCTTGCCCCCCGTTGCGCACATCCAGGTTGGGCGCCACGTCCCACGTCAGATTGGCGAAACCGTTCAGCACAGTCAGCGACAGGCCGGTCAGATCCGCCGGCGGTGCCAGCTTGCCTACCACCGTATGCACTGGCGAGTAGGCCCATTCCCTGCTGCGTACGCCGATCGCCGAGACCAGCCGGCCTCGCACCTGGTATGGCATGCCGTCCTCGACCGGCGAAAGGTAAGTACTGGTGGTATCCGCCGTCAGCGGGGCCAGCATCATCCAGTCGGCTTGGTCTGCGCGCTTGTACTGCAACTCGATGCGGCCGGACTGCGCCAGCGACGCTTCCTGCACAGCCGGCCACGACACCAGGATGCGCGACGTCACCACACCGCTCTGGCTGACGATCAACTGTTCCTCGCCCGAATCCATGCGGATCTGACCGAGGTTCTCCACGAGAAACGGGTTCGGCAGGTTGGTATCCGGCGCTGGGTCGACCGTCGTGGCGTTACCCATGTTCCAGTCATAGACTGCCGCGGCTTCCTCGTTCAGCACCAGGTCGATGCCGCCGTCGGCGCTCATCTTCCAGGACATCACCCGGAAGACCTTGTTGGCCCAGCCGAACTTCGCGAGCGTGAGCTTGACGGTGCTGTAGGCCGTGAGCTGGAAGGCTGTCAGCTTGGCCGGGAACTCGACCACGATGCCCTGACGAGATCGCTCCAGGATGATCTTCGCCAGCCGCTGGGCCGCGACGCTGTCGGTGGTGTATGGCAGCTCGATGTCGCGATCGATCACCTCGCCGTCTTGCGCCGAATACAATGAATTGCCCACAGCCGGGAAGTCGCCCGGCTGCCAGTATTTCGACGGGTCCACGAAGGTTCCCTTGACCCGATTGAAGAGGTCCTTGCGCGAGATGCGCGGCTGCACCTTGATCGAGCCGCGCAGGTCCGATTCCGTCAGCGTGACCGTCGGGATGTCGTATGCGCCAGCGAACACACGGAACACCCCGCCGGAAATCACCACCGCGCCAGCGCCCGCCGTCGTCATCTCGGTCAGGTTGTCGCGCGGAGACTTGTCGCTCATCACAATGCCATCGCAGCGGTACCGTAACTGGTACCCGCCGGCGACCGCCACGCTCTCGTTGCTGACACCAACTGCGTTGATCACCGATGCCACATCGATGTCCGCGTCCGTGCAGCCAAAGCCACGCTCATCCCGCAAGTAGTCGTAGACGCATAACGCCCAGTTATTCGACCAGGACACCGTGCCATCCCGCGGGTCCAGCACGCGCTTGCCGCGCACTACGGCCTTAATGTTCGGCAAACCATTGGGGAACATGTCGGCGTCATACTCCAGCCGCACATAGAGGTAGCAGACCCCGAGAAGGCGGTGGTGATAGGTCCAACCGGGCACCTCGTTCACCAGGTCGCTATCGGCATCCTGATTGGTCGCACCGAGATGCTTCTTGATCCGGACATAAGCCCTCGATCGCAGCGCCTCGAAGGTGATCGAGATACCCGTTGCGCCGTCCGGTAGCCCGCGCACGGTCACGACGTCGCTGCCCTGGCTCCACGACACGTCACTGACCGTGTACCGGTTCTCAAACTCCCCATTCGAGACCCCAACCACGACGGACGATATGCTGCGGACTGCCTCCCCGACTGACACCGTCATCGATGTCGCATGAGGATCAACTGGGAAGCCCTTGGTTCTCGATTCCCCCCAAGACTTACTGAACTTGCCGCCTATTGCGTAGCCGAACCCGTCCAGAACGCCAACAGCGTCCTCGCCGAGATACACCTCCTCGATGGCATCGCACTCGTGGTCGGCCAGCGCGATCACCAGGTGCATGAACTGGTTGGCCTTGTCGCTTCCGTTGGTGCTGGCCGCGAACACGAGCGGGCCAGACGTCATCGCCCGCCCGTAGATCATGTTGCGCGGCTGGACGTTGGAGCGGACGATCTGCGTGCGGCCTTGGGCTTCGGCGGCGAACCCGTTCTGGGTGCGCGGCTTGAAGACAGCGCCCATCAAGGAACCGATGGCGAACGAGACTGCCAAGGAAACGACTGCGTACGCGACACCGTATGCGATCGTGGCCGCAACGACAGCTGCGGTGCCGGCTGCTACGCCGCCTGCGGCTGCGAAGGCTGCTGAAGCTAATGCCGCTGCTGGTATTGCTGGCATATCGCTCTCCTATACCTTCCATGCGGCTTTCGCCGCCGTCATGGGGTGAAACTCGATCCCTTCCTGCCCCTGCGCAGCGATAAGGCCACCCAAGCACAGCGCCAATGCCTCGCCGTGCGGGGTGTCGACTAGCACCACATCGCCCCGTCCAGCCAGCGCTACCGGCACCGGCGAGCCCAGTACAAGCGACGCGATTCCAGAGACACCTCCGTTGTCGCGCAGCACACGCCGTGCACCCTTCTCGCTCGAATAGAGACCGCGCCAGCGCGCCCCCGGGTCGGCGCCCGTCATGGCTTCGATAGCGTCGCAGACAAACAGCGAGCAATCTGAATCTCCCCATGAAAAAACCCGCTCGTGGCGGGCTTCGATGAACTCGGCAAGGCGAGTCGGCCAATCTTCCAAACGCTGCATCAGCGCCCCCACTGTAAATTTCGCTCGACCATCTGCGGCACGAACTCGAAACCCCGGTCGCCCTGGTATCGGCTCTGCTGGTCCTCGTTGTTGTAGCGACGCACCTTTGCGCGATCCCAGGTAACCATGCGGGATTCTGCGGATACAGTGATCGTCGCCGTGTCACCGACCTCCGTTGCCATGGTGTCCATACGCCCGGAGAAGAGGCGGATTGGCTGAACCGCGAGTTGCAGATCCTCGCGCAGTGGCGCAAACCAAATCTGGCATGGGCGCCCCTGGTACTGCTCTGCAAGAGAGATGGCAACCAGATCGGACGGCACGCCAGAGAGGGTCAGGCGTACTCCTGTCGCTTCCAGGCTCGCCTGCTCCTGAATCGGCTCGATGTTGCCCAGCGTCCCAATCCCAAGCCACGTCGCCCCGTTCCAATCAATGCTGTACCCGGCGCTGCATACGCGCAGTGGTTGGGAAAAGTCGAGCTGCACAAAAAATAGGTAAGGGACATGCCCGGCAGTAACCGCCGCTACAGTGCCCCCGTCAAGATTGCGCGCCATCTAGAACATCTCCACAGCACTGATGACAACCACCTCCGAAATCCGGCCGGGCATCACCGACACCGAGTACTCGTCGCTTGACAGCATCATGGTCGTCTTTGGCTTGTCAAGCGTGATAGCAGACCCATCCGCCGGAGCATTGCGGAAGGCTGGAGCCACCGGCACCGAGGCAAGACCAGCAGCGTCGCTGGTAACGTCGGTTGTCACCATCTTCAACTCCCCACCTGCGGACAGAAATTCCCCCGCGCGCAGCACTAGTGTGTTTGCCGGCCAGAACTTCGTCGGCAGGAGCTTGAAGTTCGACAAGGCGCCATTCACCACCGGCAGGCCGTCGACCTGATACGACTGAGCCAAAAAGTCCAAAACCAGTGATGCATCCCTCGGCATAGCCAGGATGGCTGCTGCAGGGCGCTGATGCGGCCACAATGTGAAGCGCCCGGCCATACCTCCCAGAGCGGCTAGAAACCCTTCCAGGCGTCCACGGTTCACTTCGTTCATTGGTGGGAATTCCAGCGTGACCCTCCACCTGGCGCCAGGGCGCTCCACAGTCTGCACTGCGCGATTCAATGGCGACGTAAAGGTCTCCGTGTTGGACTGGAGTCCCCATGTCGCCTTGGCAGGCACAACATCAATGGGCCAGTCGAGTATTGCCATTACTACCTCCCCACCAGCTTAGTCATATCGCCACCGCGCATCAGGTTGGCCTTGATCTCCGCAATCGCCGCATTCTTCGCCGCCGCCATGGCCTGCATGATCGAAGCTTGGTCCGAGCGGCTGTCGATATGGATCGTCTGCGGGATACTGACCTCGAATGAACCAGCGCTCGCCGGCCTCAAGGCATTGTTCGGCACTACAGTTCCGGATCCACTTGGCACAAACAACTCTGGCCCGCGCTCACCGACGATGTATGGAGTCCCGGAGTAAGCGGCGCCGCCATTGGCGTGCATCGTGATACCTACCGGGTTGCTCATGTCGACAGGGATACCCGCCATATCTGTGCTGCCTTGGATTCCTCCGAATGAAGACTGCATAGCCCCACCCCCTACGGCCCCCCTCAAGGCACTCATCCCCATTTGGAACAACCCGGAAAGCTGCGCGCGCACCTGAATGCGGATCAGGTCCGCAATAATTGACTTAGCCATATCCCCGAAGCGAATCTGGCCTGTCATCGCGAAATTGGTGATCCCATCCTCCATACCCTTGAAGGCGCCGGAGAACATGCCCGCCGTCTGGTCCGCCACGTTGGCCGCACTATCGCGATAGTTCTGCAGGGCACGATTCGCGCCGTTGGTCCAGTCGCCCTGCATGGTCAACCTCTCGGCCTGCCACGCACGCTCCTGCTCCATCTGGGTGTTCATCAGGCCATTGATACGGTTGATCTCTGCTCGATAGGCGTCCGAGTCCAGCGCGTTGGCGCCACCGGCCTTCTTCACGCTTTCGGTGAACTCGTCCTGCATGCGCCGGAATTGGTCCTGCACCTGGTTGAGCTGGTCGACCAACTGGCGCGCGTTGTCGCCCATCCCAACCACGCTGAACTGGCGCTGGGTCTGCAACTCCCTGGTAGCGCTGTAGTTCTTGATCTTCAGCTCGGTGGACGATACGGCGCCACGGATCTTCTCCTGGTACTTCTCGACGTCGGCCGCCTCCTCGGCGAAGGTGTTGCTGATCTGCTGCTGCAACTCCCTCACTTGGTTCGCGTAGCGCTGACGCTCCGCAAGCGACTTCCGCCCGCCGGCGGCATCCGCCTCCTTCTCAGCCAGCTTCAGCTGGTCCTCCAGGCCCGCACGCTTCGCCTCATAGCTGCGATGGATGTATTCCTCCTGCGAGAAGAAATCCATCGCGCGGAGCTTCTCCAGCGTCGACTGCTCCTGCTTCTGCATCAGTTCGCGCTCTTTGGCGAGTCCGCGAAGCATCTCCAGATCCCCGCCCAGCCCATTCTGCGCGGCATTGCCACCGCCCTTCTCTTGGTGCTTCTTCCGGGTCGCAGCCTCGCGCGCGGCGATCGCGGCCGCGCTAACGCGCTCATCGTTTGGGTTGGCCTTGCGGATGTCCGCTTCCAGGCGCTTGTTTTCCTCCAGCGCCTTGTTCAGCGCCTTTCGCTTGTCGGTCTGCTCGTCGATCTTGTCGAGCTTTCCGGATGCCTCGATGGCGGCGGTCTGCTCGCGCTGGAACCGCGCACCGGCTTCCGCAAGCCGATTCTGCTCGATTTGCATGCGCTGCAGAGACTCTGCCTCGCCACGCATCCGCGCCATGGCCGCATCAAGCCGGTCCGTGTTCAGACCCTTGGCTTTGCGGGAGTCGATCTGCTGCTGAACGAACGCCATGTTCTTGTTCAGCTCATCGGCCTGGCCGCCAGCGGTGGACTCGCGGCCGAACGCCTTCATGGCATCCCAGGCCTCGCTGATCGAGTTCTTAACGCCACGCCACGCGCGCTCGAGATAACCCAGGCTCTCCACGCCCTTCGTCTGAAGGTGGGCATGCAGGAGCTTCGCGTTCTCCAGCACCGCTTCCTGCGTCCTGCCGGCGTCCTCGAGCGCCTTGATATTCTCGTACTGTGCAAGAGTCATGTAATGCATGCTCTTGTTGTGCTCTTCGGCCCACTTGGCAACACCGTCTGGCATCCTGGCGTAGTCCGCTGCGATGTCGTCGAGCGACTTGCCAGACAGCGCCGCCATCTTCAGCATGTCCTCGCCAAGAACCGACAGCGCCTCGCCACTCAGCCGGCCGGAAGCAGCCAGCGCCTGCAGCGCCTCGCGCGCCGGCCCGATGCCTCGCCCCGTCGCATCCGCAATGGCGCGCGCGGTGTTGTCGAACAGGTTCGCGGTCAGGCCGGCATAGTTGCCGGTGAGCACCAAGCTCTTGTTCAGCTCGGATGCCTCTTCCGATCCCTGATAGAAGGCCAGGGCCATCACGCCCGCGGCAGCGGCCGCAATCGTGAACGGATTGACTAGGCCAAGGACGTAGGTGCCCATCGCTTTTGCGGCCGGCCCGATGCCACCGAACATATCCTTCAGCTGACCGCCCTGTTGCGTGAGGATCAGGAGCGGATTCTGGCCGCCAGCGAGCTGGGTCACGATGTCGGTCATTTGGGCCGGAACCTGGCGCATCGCTGCGGCCGTCTGGCGCGATGACACGCCGACACCATTCAAAGCAGACTCAGCTTGCTTCATGCGGTCGATCCACGGGGCCGCCGCCTGGGCCACGTTGAGCTGCTCTGCGCGCCACGCCGCGATCTCGGACTTAGAGCGGCCAATGGTGGCCGCCTGACGCTCGAGCGAAGCCAGGAAGCGTGCCGCGGCGGCTTCGTTGGCGGCCGACGTTCGTGTCGCGGCGTCGCCCATCGACGTCAGGTCCTTCTCCGCCTTACCTGCCGCCGTCGCTGCTTGGGTGCCGAACTGCTGGACCGCCTGCGCGGCTTTTCCCATATCGGCGCGGAATTTCTCGGAATCTGCCTCCACCACCAGGGAGATCCGGTCCGCGTTCAGTACTTCGCTCATTTCTTCCGCCCAAGAAAAAGGCAGCCCGGAGGTTGCCTTGCACCATGCGTCGCCCGCCCTATTGCGAGCCGCAGTCTGTACCTACCATGCCGGGGAACATGGTGCGCACGATCAGCGCCGACTGCTCCTCGGCGTCCTCGAGCAAGACCGGTTCGGCGATGGAGCCGTGGTGTTCGTTCCATGGGATGAAGTCCAGTGGTCCGAACGGCTCGGGATGGGCCTTGGCGTCCCGATTCACATTCCCGATCATTGACACGATCGCACCGGCGCGTAGGTCGTCGTAATGCCCGCCGCGGCGGTCCAACTCGTAGATCGCCACATACTCGGCGAACTCGTAGCTGGTCAGCTCTTGCTGGAGTCGCCGGACGGGGATTCCGAGATCGAGGGAGAGGCGGAGCCAGTGTCGCCGCTCAGGGCGGCGTCGGAGTTTTTTGCGATGTCTTCCTGCGCCTGGTGGCCGATGCCATTCAGGCGCATGGCAGCGGCGGTCAAACGGTCCAGCACCGTGCGGGACTTGGCCTGCAGCCGCTCCACGTCGGCCGGCTCGAAGATCCGGTCGCCGGCGGCGTCCACCGCCGTGGCCACCAGCAAGCGCGCCTGGAAATCGCTGAACCCAGCATCCGACTTGCCCCCGCCGCTGACAAATACGTCCCGCGCAAGGCCCGACATGACACAAACGCGCACCGAACCGCCCCACTCCGGCACCGGCACGTCTTCGGAAACGATGTCTGACGCGCCGAAGATCGCGTCTTTGGTGAGCAGGCTCATGCGAAGGTCACGCCTCCAGTGATGCGCAGCTGGATGCCGCTGGATTTCAGGACCGCGTCGACGCCGCCGGACAGCGGGCTATTCTTCGGGTACGCGCTGAACGTCGCCGTGCGGCCATTGGGCAGCGTCAGCTTGAACGACTTGACGCTGCTCGCCTGCTTCGCTGCGTCCAGAGCGACTTGGCCGGCATCGGTGAAGTCCTTGTTCACGTCGAAGCTGAACGTGCCGAAGTCCTGCAGGCCAAGCAGGAATTCCTTTGCCGTGCTGTCCATGTCGGTGACGTCCAACTCGCCGGCCTGGCCATCGAAGCCGCTGAAGCTGATCAGATTCTTGATCTTGACCCACGTCAGCGGCGTAGCATTACCGGCTGCGGTGACAGTCTTACCGGTGGTATCGATGTCGACGGCGATGGTGTTGGTTGTCTTGTTCTTGACTACGGCCGTCTGGCCGTTCAGTAGTGCGGCGTCAGCACCAGTCAGGCCGGCCAGCGTCACGACATCGCCGTTGGACATGCCATGTGCGGCCATGGTCAGGATGGTCGGGAAGCCGAGTGCGATGGCCGTGATGGTCTTGGCTGCGCCCGCCGTGCTGGAGATCTCCAGCTTCGAGCCCTGGGCGCTGATTGCGGTAGACATATGGTGCTCCTGTTATGGCTTGTACCAGATGGAAAAATCGAGCATGGAACCGCGCAGGTCCAGGCTGGACTCGTAGTCGCTGACCGGTGCGCCGATCGGCACGCCGAGCAGAGGGGCCGCCGCGAGCGCATCGATAACCTGGTTCATCAGGTCGTCGGCCTCGTTGCGGGTGGCCGCCCAGACATTGATCTGGAAGCGGCCGTTCTTCAGTTCGGCGGGGCCGTCCAGCGTGCTGGCATCCCGGCCGCCTCCCTGCTGATAAGTGATGTACGGGAACGGCGTGCCAAGGTCCGCTGTGTCGGGGAAGACGCGCCCGCCCACCAGCGGCGATAGCGCATTGTCGATGTCAGCATTGATCATTTTTTACCCGAGAGGATCTCGTTCAGGCGCAGCTTCAGCCGCTCCTTCATGGCGCGCACCGCCTCCGCCCGCTTCGCCTCGAAGGCAGGTCGGATAAACTGCCGCGCCGGCACCCATTTTTTGCCGATATGCTGTTTTCTATGCTCTTTCCAAGAGACGCCGTCCGGCTTCGGAGGAATGCGCCAATGCCCGTACTCAACCCAGGCCGCATAGAAGGCCGTATCGTCCGGGCCATCGTCCTTGTCGGATTTGCGCTTGCGCCCGCGCCGAACACCCACCCGGTAAGCCTGCTTGTCGCGGCCGGAGTGCTCGTCCAGGTGCTTCGTGTAGATCGAGCGCTTCAGGCGCCCGGACTTGCGTGGCGCCCGCGCAACCACCTCGTCCTTCAGCAGGTCTGCACCTGCGTACGCCGATGACCGCAATGCATGCTCAGCCACATCGTCGGGCAATGTCTTCAGACGCTCCTGCGCTGCCCGGATGCCACGGATCTGGACCTTAGCCACGGCTAGCCCCCAGCTCACACACTAGGTCAACGTACTCGCGGCGCACCTCGTCCGGCAGCACCGCGCGGATCTCATAGACCTTGGCGCCATGCTGGACGCGCATGGTCGCGTCGATGTCCTCACGGTATCGGATCCGGATGCTGGCTTGGACGATGGATGCTTCCGCTTCAGCCCGGATGGTCTCGAGGCCGCCCTTGTGGCGAATCGAAGCCCAGAGGCTAACCAGCGGCACCCAGGATTTGACCTCCTGACCGCCGGGTTCTCGCTGCTTCGAGGCGCGCAGGATCTGCACCCGCCTATTCAATGTTCCGGCTTCCATCGTCACCCCCATACCTTGTACGGATCCAGGAGACCAGTTGGCACATCCGGCGACGTCTCTCGGTCCTTGTACATCTCGCCGATCATGAGCAGCATCCAATTCCGGATCGGCCGCGGGACGTCGGCGGCGGTCGCGTAGCCTGCAGTGAAAACGACCGTCACGGCCGCCGGCTGCACCGCAGTCGCCGGCCAGCCACCCACCGGAATCACGCGGCCAGGCTCGCCCGTCGCGTCGACCTTGTAAGCCGCGGGTGAGAGCACTTGGCTCGCGCCGTCTGTGTCCACGTACGCGATGCTTCCGACGGCAATCAGCGGGGCCATGGGCAACTCGTATAGCCCCGCGAAGCCGTCGAGCGTGAACGTCCAGCCGGATTGCATCAGCGTGCGACGCATGCGTTTCTCCGCATCCATCCGCGCAGTGCCAATCAACCCGGTGATCAGATCGTCCTCATCGGTGGTGTCGACGCGCAAGTGCAGCTTTGCCTCTTCCAGCGAGACCGGCTCGCCCGCTGGTTGTGTGGTGCGTCGCAGGCCCATGGCTTACTTGTTTTCCGGCGCGGCCTTTCTGGCCTTGTTCTCGGCGGTCTTCGCGGCCTTCTGCTCTTCGGTCTTCGCGGCCTCGTTGGCCGCGGCCTCGGCAGCGGTGCGGGCCTCCGCATCCGCATCCGCCTTGGCCTGCGCCTCAGCTGCAGCGGCGACTTCCGCATCCTGCCGGGCCTGCTCTTCCGCTGCGGCGCGCTCGTGAGCCTCCGCTTCGGCGCGCGCCTTGGCGTTGCCGTCTTCGGTCCAGCCCTCGGCGAGCGAAACGCGAATCAGGTCCTCGTCCTCGGTTTTGATTACCTGACCCACCTCGAACGCCTCAACAATGCACCCGCGATGAGCCCAGGAAAACGCAATCAGTACGATTAGTAGCATGTCATCTCCAATGCAAGACGGCGGCCCAGAGAGCCGCCGTCTGTAGGGTTACGCCGGATCAGGAAGCCGCGATCTTCAGCAGCTTGATCGCCTGGGTGTTGCGCAGCTTGCCGCCCACGCGCTTGCGCACGTAGAACTTCACGAAGCCGGGCGTGGTGATCTCGTCACGGGTGATGCGCATGCCCACGCGATCGACGATCAGGTAACCCTCCTTGAAGTCGCCGAAGGCGCAAGGGAAGGCATTCGCGGCAACGGCCGGCATGTCTTCGGCCTCGGTCACACCGTAGCCCATGAAGAGCGACGGTTGCCCGGCGGCAACAGACGGCTGCCACAGGTACTGGCCGGTCGAGTCCTTGTACTTGCGCATGGCGGCCAGTACTAGCTTGCTGGTCAGCCAGTTCGCGTTGGCGCGGTACCGCGCGCGCAGCGAATACACCAGGTCGTAGAACAGGTCGGCGCTGGTCGGCATGGCTGCCGCCTGACCCGATGCCACGTATTGCAGCGTGCCGAATGCGCGCGAAGCGTCCGCGGTCGCCAGCGGCGCCGGACCAGCCAGGATACCGGTAGGCTTCTTCACGCCGTTGCCGTTGATGAAGGCCGCGCCCTCCCCGCCGCCGATAGCTTCGCTGGCAGAGTCGACCAGCCAGCCCTCGACATCGAAGAACAGGTCGTCGAGGGATTCCTCGGAGGCCTGCGGCTTGGCCGACGCCATACCGAAGGTCGGCGCAACCTCGTAGAGGTCGGGCGTGTTGGTCTGGTTCCGGGTGTCGCCTTCGCCCAGCCATTCGAACGCGGCGCCGCCGATGTCGATCAGCTCCTTGTAGTCCGGGCTGCCCACCGTGCGAACGGTGGCGAGCTGGCGGATCGGCGAAATGTCAATCGTCAGGCGCGTGATCTGGCGCTCGATGATCTCGGGCAGCGCGAAGCCGCCGGCGGATCCCGTCGAGGTGATGACCTGGGCCGCGCGGCGCTCGCGCGGGCCGGCATTCGACTTGGCGACGATCGAGCCGGCCGCGTCCTTCAGTTTTCCCTCGCGATCGAAGTCATTCGACTTGCGAATCCAGTCCCCCAGTGCCTGGCGGTACTCGGCCACTTCGGCCGTCTCATCTTGATCCTGGCGCCCTCCGCCACTCATGGCGCCGGGGCGGGCCAGTTTCAGTTCGATCTTCTCGAGGCGGCTCTTCTGCTCGGACAGGCCGTTCATGTGCTCGTCCATCTTGGCGAGCTTGGCGTCCAGGGCTTCGGTCGACTGGCCCTTCTTGATGGCCTCGATGCGCTGGTCGTTGGTCTTCTTGTACTCGTCGAAGGCCGTGGCGATCTTGTCAATGGCCTCGGCCACCGACTTGATCGAGGGATCCTCGCGGAGCTCGAGGGCGCCTACCAGGCCGATTGCGGCCATGGCGAGCAGCTTGGCGCGGAAGGCGCTGAAATCGCGGTGCATTTGGTTCATGTTTTACCTGTGGTCAGGAGTTCAGGGAGGACAGCAGCCGATCGGCTGCCTTCAGTGCCTGCGCGGTCGAATCCACGGAATCACTCCGTTCTTCTCCCATCCGCATGACGCGCGACACGAATGCCGTTGCGTCGGCCTTGCTGAATCCGGCATCACGCAGGATTCGCTCAGCATCTTTGGGGGCCGCCAGATCGTCGGCGTCGGCCTTGACATCAGTTACCCGCGCCTTCTCGTTGGCGGGGAAGGTGACCAGGGAAACTTCCCACAGGTCGATTTCTGTCAGCGTGCGGACGTCGGTTTCCCGGTCGTACGCCCACTGCTTGGAGATGAAGCCGATGGACAGCCCGTTCAGGGCGCGCAGCTTCAGCAGGGCATGTGCCTCTTTGCCGCGGGTGGTGTCGAGGGCCAGCTGGCCCTTGATGCGCAAGCCCGTCGCATCCTCGACCATCTCGGTCCAGACGCCGATTGGCTCGTTGGCGTCGTGCTGCCACAACATGGCCGGCATGGTGCTGGCGGACTTGTGAGCCTTGAGTGACGCTGCAAATGCGCCAGCCGCGACGACATCGTCATAGTTGTCGCGCACGCCAAAGACCGAACCGTAGCCCTCGATCGTGCCGTCGTCGCTGACAGCCTTGATCTCGAAGGCATAGGAACGGACCTGGCGCCCACCGGCCGCGCTGCGGCGTTCAAGCGTTGCCCGTGTCTTCATTGGTTTTTCCTTGCTGGGTGCCGCTGTTCATGTTCATCGGCGTGAGCGGCTTATCGAGGCCCGGCAGCGGCTCCTTGCCGTCTTCGTCGCGAATCTCGTTGCGCGTGTAAATGCCCATCTCGGCCATGGTCCGCGCCCACACGGCACGGTCCTTCATCGATCCAGCCATCAGGTAGCGCGTATCGAACTCCGCATACAGCGGGCCCGAGCCATCGAGCAGCATCTCGTCCATGCGCTGCGTCCAGGCTCGGTGCCAGGGCGCCAGCGTGTGTTTGACGTGCGCAGCGAAGAACGCCTCGGAGCTGGCGAAGGTCGCGGTCTTGTCCGCGTGGCCAACGATGATCGGAAAAACGCCATAGCCGCGGCAGATCTCTTCCACTTGCAGCCGGCGCGTCTCGACGTGCTGCGCGTCCACGCCAGAGATGGCCGTGCTGTACCACTTGGCGTCGCGATCGAGGATCATCGGATTGCCAACGTTCTCCGGACCGCCCTGCTTCTTGATCCAAGCGGTCAGCCGCGCGTGCTGATCCGGGTCCAACGTGCCTTCCACCGTGTACGTGCCGCTGGGGCGCAGACCGTTTGCGTGCATCGCCGCCTGGCTCTTCTCGGTGGCGATGGCAAGGCCAATCGCCGAGCGCGCCAGCATCACGGCGTTCATGCTCTTGACCCAGTCCCACTGCAGGCCGTTGAGGACGAAGACGTCATCAGGCCCGAACTCGCCGATCATCCCAAACTCGTCCCAGCAGCGGTACATAACCTCGTACCGCGACACCCGGCGGACGTCCCACTGGCCCGGCTGGATCGGGATCAGCTCCTGCACGCGGCGATTGTTCCCCCGCACCTTGATCGACAGTGCCGCGCCAGTAAGCGCGGCGTGGATGGTCATCTGCCGGCGCCACTCGAACGAGGTCTGCCACTCATTGGGCCTGCGCGCCAGCAGCCGGTATTCCGGGATGTTGGTGGCCTTCTTCCGGCCGCCGTCCTCGGTCTCGCGGTAGACGTGCAGATTCGGCGTGGCGCAGCCGTCCGCGATCGCCTTGACGCATCCGAGGACGGTCGCCACCTGCAGCGCTGTCTTCTCGTTCACCGACACGCCCGCGACTTTCCCGCCACTCACGCCATCAATGAAATCAGCGACCTGGTCGTAGGTCAGCTCCGTTGCGCGCCGCTCGAGACCCCTGGAAAGGATCCCCATTACCGCGCTCCTCGAGCCAGCAGCACGCCACCGGCAATCGCCAGCGTGCCGCCAACGATGTGCCCGGCCGGCGCATAAATCATCCAGGCCCCGTGCGCGATCGACCATGCGCCGAACGCCATCAGCGAGTCGGGAAGCCACGAAGCGATCAGCGCGGCAGCCGCCTTCAAGGCGGGGGCGCGCGTAGCAACCCGAGCTACTGCCGCTTTCAGAAATTCGGTGAGTCGGTTCATTCGGGTTCATCCCAGAAAGAGCGCCCCCTGGGCCCAGGGTTCAGGCTCATCAGGTGGGCCGCATTGAGCAAAGCCATGAGCGGGTCGATCTTGGCCGTTCCGCTGGCCTGCTTGGTAATCAGGATGCTGTTGGCGCGTTGTTCCACCCTGGCGTTGCCGATGCACCAGGCCATCATTGGCCGGTCACCGTGTTCAAAGGTACCCTCCGCCAGCTTGCGTTCCACCGTCTTGATGGTGCCGCCCAGCTTCCAGCCCTGCGAAACGCCGAGGATCATGTCCTCGGGAATGCCAGCCGTGACCAGATCGTCGTCAAAATTGACCCCGCTTGGATCGACACCGATCTTGTCCAGCAGGCCGGAGGCGTAGACCTGCACCACGATTGCGGTCAGTTGCTCTACGTCGTCGCCGATGTTCTCGACGATGACCAGGTCGCCGTCCTTTGCGAAGTCGAGGAACCGCGGCGCTTCGGACTTCCGGCGCTCCAGCACCGACGGATGGGCCCACGCACGGCCCCAGTGCAACCAGCGGCCAGTGCCGCGCTCGCGCCCCACTACGGCAGAGCCAAGCCAGTCGTCCAGCCCGCCTCCGTCGATACCGATGTCGACCACCTCGCACCGGGCTAGGAGTTCCTCCAGCGTCAGACACCGATTCCCCCGTGCCAACCAAAAGTCGGCGCCGGCCCAGCGATCAGACCGGAGATTTAGGCCGATCTCGACGTTCAGGTGCTTCGCCAGGAATTGCTGGAACGCGCCGTCTGTCTTGGTCCGATTCTTCCGGAGCTGGTCCTCTAGCCATTCAGCGCTTACCGAGCGCCCGATGTTCGGGTTCGTGATGTAGAAATTCGCCGGATCCAGGTAGGCCTTGGATTCGATCATGGCTGGCGGGAGTTCGTAGATCACCCCGAGGGACTTGCGGTCCTCGATCTTCCCGTCGCGAACGTCTCGGTAATAGCTCAGCTTCTCCTTGAAAACCCCGGCCGGCGGCTCATCGCTCTGCGTGGTGAGGTAGATCACCCATCCCTCATCCCGCGATACCTGGCCGCCGGTGGCTTCCATGAACATGCCTTCGGCGTTGGCCCGGCTACCGAATAACCAGTGCTCGTCCACGAGGATGCGGCCCGACTTCTTACCGGATACGGTGTCCGTGTCGGCGGCCACCACCTTCAGCGAGGCGCGCGTAACCCGGTGCGTGATCGTCCGAATGTGGTCCTGGATATGGAACAGAGCCGCCAGCTCCTCGTCCGCCCGAATCATCCCGGCCGCCGGCTTGAAGCTGTTGTCTGCCACTTCCTTCGTCGGCGCCAGGATCAGATGCTCCTCTTCCTCGCGCCAGCACAGGATCACCGCGGTCAGCATGATGCCTGCAGCAATCGTCGACTTCGTGTTCTTCTTGCTGATCAGCAGGAAGTACTCGCGGATGAGCTGCTTGCCGGTCTCTGCGTCATAGGCCCCGAAGATGGCGGCCACGAAGTCGAACACCCACTGCTCACTGCACTCGCCGAACGTCGGCTTGCCCGGCAGGTCGACAACGCGCAACTCCTTGAAGATGGCGACGGCCTGTTCTGCCTGGTCTGGGAAGATCGGCGGCGGGATGATCGACCGTCCTTCCACCAGCCGACTTTCCCAGTCGATGCAGGATGTCGTCCATGCCATGGTCATACCTTCCTACCACCAGCCGCCGCCAATCTCGGAGGCGCAGCCGGCGAAAACCGGCTCGCCACTTTCTTTGCCGCCTCGTTCTGCTGATCCTTCTTGCCGCCCTCGCCCAACTTCTGGTGCACGAACGGCATCAGCGCCTTGGCGGCGTCGATGCGCTGGCGCGGATCGAGCTCCAGGTCATTCATTGCCGCCATGAGAAATGTCTTGGGGTCGCTATGCGCAAGGGCGGCGCCCAGGTCAAACGAAGGCGGCGGCTTCGGTGCCGGCGATGCAGCGGCAAGCGGCCCTTTCCGCCCATCTTTCCGGCGATCCTTCAGGTACTCGACCACCTTGGGGTCTTTAACAAGGCGAGACCCTGCCGCCGATGCCGTCTTTGCGCTGTACCCCGCTGCGATTGCCGCGTCCCTGTTGGATTTGCCGGCAATAACGGCGTCGGCAAACAACCGCTTCTTGCCTGTTAAAGCCATTAACAAACCTCCGAAATGGGGAAAAATTCTGCGCGTGAGGGAACGTGTGGTTTCCGGCCGGTCGACCCCCGAAGATTCACCCTCCCCCCCGGTGCCAGCGGGCCGCCACGCCACGATCTCGCTGCGCGCGGGGCACTGATGACCTCGACCGGGTGGACGCAGCCACGGCCCTCCTATCGCTTCTGCCCACCACGCAGCCGGCTGAGCACGCGACGCACCAGCCCGGCGCGCCTGTCCTTGGCCCGACTTGCCCTCTCGTGGTCCAACGCCTCGTCCATCTCGGCGATTGCCATGGCCCACACGGCGAAGAAGCAGGCACGCGTGGTGTCGTTGGCCAGGCTCACGTCTGGGTCACCCCAGATGCTCACAGCTACCTCGAATGTCACGAGGTTGGCAGCGGTGCTGTTTGCCTTCGGCATGTCACGCTCCTCGCTTCGGTCGGTGCCCCAAGTCCTGCGCTGTCTTCTTGCGGTGGCAGCCGTCATCCCCACTGCACAGCACCTGGCAGTTCTCGTCCGCGTCCGGCCCACCCTGATGCAACGGCACCCGGTGGTCCAGCTCGAAGCCCGAGGGATAGCTGGTCAGCCGGCCGCACACCGCACAGGTCGGGCTCTTCGTCCAGATGCGCAGCCGGCGCGCCTGTAGCGCACGGCCTGCCATCCGGGCTTCACTGAGGGTCGGCGCCATCGTGGTAGCCCTGGCCTTAGCCATGGGCACCCGCGCACCCAGCATTGGGATGCGCCTCTTTCCCGCGTTCATAGCGATTGCGGCGACAGGACGGTGATGTCCGCGCCGCCATCAATGACCACCACACTCACCGGAACCGGCAGGCATGATGCAACGTATTGGTGCACCCGCTGCTTCTGCTCGATGCTGAGGTGGTCCTTCACCTTCAGCACCACCGTGTCACCAGGGGCGAGATCCATCTTCGTGACGTTAGGGACCGCTACGCCAGCAGACTGGCCCACAGCCTCGCAAGCGCCATCGGCCTTGGAGACAAGACGGTACTCGGCCAAGAGCGGCTGCGGGTCAAACCCGGCGGCAGTGCTTTCATCCGGGTGGTACTCGCACTTGACCGTCACCACTTCGTTGACGGCACAGCGCAGTTCGAACGACCTGGTGCGGGCGGGCAAACCCAACGCCTTCATCAAGGCGAGCGCAAACGGGCCCGGCACTGTCATCACGTTAGCCATGGAGATCCCTGAAAAAGAAGAGCCCACGCATGGCGGGCGAATCGGCCGGAAGGCCGAGGAGACGTGGAAGGCCGCGCTTCGGATACGCCGATAAGCCTGCCGCAACAAAAAACCCCGCCGAGGCGGGGTCGATACAGCTTCCCTGGCGGAGCAGCCAGAAGCCGTGCTACAGCAGAACCTGCTTGAATTCGCCGCTAACGACCTCGCCCAGGGATGGGCGCCAGGTACGGAGCTTATGGCCGATGACCCGCGCAATGTGAGCGGCGAGGTGCTCTTTTTGGCTCGGTACGATATATTCGGCTCCGCCCGCCTCGCCGGAGTAATTGCCGCGCTCGGCCGTGACCGTGCATCTAACGACGACATCCAACAAGCCAGACCCAGTCTGCATACGAACAAGCAGTCCAAACTTGAGTCTTCCTTCACCGGAAAATCCGTCCAGTCCGACTGGCTGCTCAACAGGCTCGTAGCGGCCGCTATCCATGCCATTAGCTAACCAGACGCATTCGGGGTCGCACTCAAGTGCCTGGATAACTCCATCGTGAAGCTCCAATGCACGTCTGCGCAACTGCTCAGCAGTTGTCTCCGCGGCATTCACCGAGGTTGCCAATCCCTGGCATACCGTTTCATAGATGTTCAAAACGACCTCCCCTCAAATGTAGGAGATCCATTCTAACTTTATGCGTAAGGCAAGCTGAAAATAAAAGGCCCGCGCATGGCGGGGCCTCCCCTACCTCAATAACACGCCGGAAAATCACGCCACGATGCCAGCACCTACCATCAAGTCAACAAATTCCTTCGTGTCCTTAAAATAGTTCTTGAAGGCCGTAGAGACTTCCCAGGTGGTCGATGCGCGAACGTAGACCACGTCATCGTCGGGATGATCTGCCTCGATCTCATCGCGACGATTCAGCGCCTGCATCGTCGACCGGAATGACTCGGCGACGAGACGGTCATGAGCGAAATGCAACACAACATTCTTCCCACCTGGGATCGCCACCTTCTCCATATCCACTACGGCAAGTCGGTGCAGCAGGCGTGTATTGTCTTCAATCGCAAGGAGCTCTTCGCGCAGTTCGTTGTCGGTTAGATCTGGGCAAGGACCGCGCATATTTTCATACTGGCGAGCCAGAATCTCGCTGGCCAGGACAAAGAACCGCTCCCGCTCCACGTCGACGCCTTGGTCGAACTTAACTCTAGCGTTTTCAATGAAGTCACTGATCTCTACTGCAGTTGCCCAAGCGTGTTGCACCTTAGTTCGATACTGAACCTCAACGCGCAACCCGTTGTAGATCCTCCCCTTTTCCGACTCCACTTGGTATGAGAAGACATCATGACGACCTCGATAGCCGGTCGCTTTCGGTGCATCCAAATAATCGTACCGTCCTTCGCTGACGTACTTGTGCTGAGAACGCGAGCCATGCACCACTCGCCGGAAATCGTTGAGTGCGTCGACTGAATCAAAGATCAGACGACACCCCGCTAAGTCATGCATGGTGGACAGATCTCGCGCGCGGCCCGTGCGAAGCTTGTCGATGATCGTGTTCTTTCGCTTCAAACGCTGAGCGAGCGTAACAGGACGCGTACCGATGTGCCGGCGCAGATTGTTCTGAAACGTGTTTAGAACATAGGCGTGACTGTTCCGCCAGTTCAGCATGACGTACCAGTCGTCAACCGTGGCAGTATTTGCGGCGATGCTTTTTCCCGCGTTTCGTACTCTATTAGGTGAGAACTCGGGTGGGTAAAAGCCGGCCATCGCAAAATGCGCGGTTTGCGCTGATATGTAGAGACACACTGATTCTATCAGCCTGCCATCGTTCGCTCATACAAAAACAAAAGCCCGCGCGGCTTGCACCGAGCGGGCCCTCTTCGGAAGTCGCTTAACGGACTTTCGGACGGAATCAATATTGCACAAATTTCTTCGCTGTGTCAAACCCGTTGCGATGATTCCCGTTGCTGAGCCAACAGCACGCGGAAACGGATCTCTTCCACATCCGCCTCGAAGTTCGGATCCCACCGCTCGCCTGCCGCGCGCTCGTACCAGGCCAGGAACTCGGCGGTGCGCACCTGGGCCATGATTTCGGGGTAGCGCTTCTCGTTGGCAGCCACTCGGTGCCGCATGACGTTGCGCGCTGCCTCTTCGGCTTCCTGCCGATCGCGCTCGGCCCGCTTGCTGGCGTACTGCGCGACGCGCCGGCGCTTCAACGGCGCCCGCTTGGCAACGCCCTTCTCCACCATCCGCCCCACGAGAAACGCCGCGTCCGACTCGTTGGCGGTGTCTGCCGGGCCGGCCTCCCGCCGGGAAGGATCCACGCGCCACAGGAGCCCACCGGCGGCGATCTTAGGCTTGCGCATCGACCAGGCCCTCCTCGACGAAGATTGCCTGCATACGCTGATCGGCGCGCTCGCCCAGCTCCTTGATGCGGCGGCGCGCCGTGCGCACATAGGCGGCGGCGGATTTCGGCTTCAGGCCCAGGCGCTCGGCAATGTCGGCGCGCTCCCCCGCCTCCATGTTGCGCGTGGGAAAGCAGCGCAGCACGAAGAAATCGAACGCCAGCCGCTGGCCGCCGTTTGTGCCCGCCGCCGCGGGGAACACGTAATCGCTTAGGTACGTGATCGCCTTGGCCTTCGCCAGCGCGTTATGCGTGTGCCGCGCGATCAGCACAGCAGCCTCGGCGGGATGGAGTCGATGCGCGATGCTCGAGCGGATCATCTGGCACTGCCCACGGATCTCCAGGGGCTGCAGGCCCTTGAAGTTGACGGTGCCAGTGCGGCCCGTCATCTCCTCCAGACGCTTCCGCAGGCCGAGCATCTGCAGCACCTTGCGGATCGCCTGCCAGGTCATGCACTCGGGCGAGCTCTCGTATTCTTCCATCAGGAAGGCAAACTGGATGGCCTGGCCAGCATCCATGAACATGGCCTGCTCGGCCTCGATGTGGTGTTCCGTCACTGCCCTTCTCCTTCTTCTGTGTTTTGCTGCTCGCCGCCGGCCAGCTTCAGCGTGCGCACCGGCAGCCAGCGGCGATAGGCGTCATCCCAGTACGCCCGCCGCTGCCCCTTCGTGAGCGACGTGCCGCTGTCCAGCTCGCTATGGCACCAGGCACAGCCCGGAACCGTGAAATTCTCGTCAGCCTTGATGCCCATGCCCTTCCCGTGCGCCTGCTGGTTCGAGTGAGCCGGCACCACCGTCGCCGGATCGTGGCGCGGCGCGCCGGGCAGCAGCAGGTAGCAGGGTTCGCCCTTGCAGGCCAGCGCGAGCCGTCGCTGGGCCAGCGGCCGACGGGCGGGCGTCTTGCGCTTGAATGTGCTCGGCACCAGCCCGGCGGTCTGCTTCAGCCAGCCGCTCGAGCGCAAAGACGAGCGGCGCTGCAGCGGTGCGCCGCGCTTCATGGGTGTCTTGCGGCCAAAGGTCATTTCTGGCCCCTCGCCACCGGCGCCAGCTCCTCGTAGCCCCGCGCAGCAACTTCGCGCAGCTGGATGCCATTGCCGGCGCACCAAGCCATCGTGTATTCGATCAGGCTGGCCTTGCGGGGCACCGTCATCTCGCTCGTGCTCTCCCGGATGTTGACGAACTCGCCTTCCAGGCCCGGCACCATGTCCGCGTGGCCCTCGGTGGCGATCGTGTGCCCGGAGACAAACAGCGTCTTCCACTGCAGCGGGGTCAGCTTGCGGCCCATGAAACGCGCTTGCCGGGCAACGTCCGAGCAAATGGCATGGAACTTGGCGTTCTGCTCAGCGGAGCGCTTCGGCGGGCTGACCGTGACCACGAAGCCGGCCGGCGCCGCATCAACCGCACTCCGAGCGCCCGCGCGCGCCGCGTCGTGCACGAGCCTGAACTGTTGCGGCTCAGACATGGGCCACCTCGACCGTCACGGTCGGCAGCGCCGGGCCAGGCCGCCCGGTGCGCAGGCAGAAATGCTCAAGGGTTTCAAACCCGCCAGGAGTCGTTACCTCGTATCCGGCCCGGTGCGCCGCCGCCAGCACGGTCCAGTAGCGCAGCATTGGCGCGCCGTGGCGCCGCACGTGGTCTTTGATCTCTGCGATCTCGTCCGCATCCCAGCGGTACCGCTCCGCCAGATATGCGAAGTCGGCCGCGAACTGCCGCGGCACCTTGAATTGCCCGTCTGATGGCGCTGGCCGCGCCGTTGTCGCATTCATCCCCTTCCTCCCGGCCGCCGGAGCCTCGCGTACCCTCTAGATACTCAGTAGAACAACACCACTACCTACTACCTGCTCTTGAGGTGGACAGACCTAGCCCTTCCTGGCCCGGCCTTCACATGTCGCTGCTCCATCGGCGTAACATGACCCGCCAGCCGTTCGACAATCGGGCGCTAGCTTCGCCACCCTTACCCCTGCTTCCTTGTCTGTTCCCACAGTAGGGGGTCTTCCCTCGCCGCTGCCGTTAAGCCAACTCCGACCAGCGAGGTGCTGAACTGCCTGGCGCGCTATGCCGGCGGAGCCTCCCGGCGCACGGCCATCAGAAGCCTGCAGACGGCCATCAGGCCAGCACGAGCATGCAGGTCATTGGCATCCTCACCTACGCGGTCGCTCATGCAGTACGGCACCGCGATCGCCTTCGCTGCGAGCTCGCCAGCACCAGAAGCGTCGTTGTCGGCGAACGTGACCTTGCGGCCCTTCACCGACGGCGCGACGTGAACCATGTTCGAATCGGAAAAGCACACCAGCACGGTGGCATTGAGGCGCATCTGGCGCGCCGCCGCGTCGATCGATAGGCCTGTGGCGTACCCCTCGCAGAGAATCGTCTCCAGGGCTCGCGCCGGGCCGAGCCGCAGCACCGCGCCCTTAGCCACAGTGCCCGGCAGCATCTTCTTTTCCCATGCGCGCTCCTCGGCCAGCCATCGGATGATTTGTGCGCCCTGCAGCGCGTTCGTCGCGAGATTGCGCATCGGCACGATCAGGGATTCATCTGGAAGCACCAGTCCCGTGCACGCGTGCAGCCCTTTGAGATCGAGGTAGCCATGCCGGCCTGGCGTCGCACTGGCAACCATCTCGGCGGCACGCCGGGCGGCTTCCTGCTGGCGGCGCACCAGGCGCGCGCGCTCGGCTTCACGCTTCTCCGCCCAGGCGCGTTTCTCGGCATCGGTCCAGGGCTTGGCATCGGGATCGTTGAACCAGCGCACTACGCCATCGCCGTCCCATGCCTGCACCCAGCCGCGGTGGCCGTCCCAGAAATAGGCGCCGTTCTTCTTGCGCGGATGCAGCTCGGTCGCGCAACGCCGGATCCGGTCGCTGGCGTACAGGTCGCCGACCAGCACGCCGTGCGCCTCTGCGAAGTCACTGAATCTAAGCATGGGCGTGCCCCTTGGCCCGGCCCTTGATGAATGCCAGCTTCAGGGACGCGATCTTGTTGGCCGTGTTCCGTTCGATGGGCACGTTGACGGTCCGATCGAAGTTGAAGTTGCTCGGCGGCCACTCGCCAGTGATGTCCTTGAAGAGGTTCGCCGCCCGCCCCTTTTGCTTTTCCGGCAGGCTGTGCGAGCGCGCGTACGTGACCAACTGCGCGTACAGGTGCTGCTTGTTATCCGCCAGTTTTTTCTTGCCCAGTACGACCTCCTCCATCGCCCCGGGCAGCGCTTCGATCAGCGAAGCAGACTTCGGCTCAAACCCGCACGCCATGCATCGACGCCCAAATGGCTTGTATCCGCACGACGGGCAGGCCACGATTTCCTTCTCTTCGCGCTCGTCCCTGACTGCCTTATCCAGCTTCTCGCCAGCATCCAGTGCGTCCAGGCCGTTGTAGAAAATGTCGGTGTAGTCGTCCAGAAAGCGCTGGATGTTGCCGCTGTGGTCCAGCAGCAGGCAGTCTTCCTTGCCGGTCTCCGGCGACGAGCGCAGGCCGCGCCCCCACATCTGGATTGCGGTGCTCAACGATTTGCGCAGCGGCCGGCAGTCGACGACACAGCCCACGTCCGGCACGTCAAACCCCTTAGCGAGCGCCTCCACGCTAATCAGCACGCGCAGCGAGGAATCCGGCTTCTGGTATTCGGCCAGCAGCATCTGGCGCTCGGCCGGCGTCGTGTCCGACGTGAAGACCGCGGCCATTACGCCGGCGTCGATGAACTGGCGGCAGATCTCCTCGCAGTGATTGATCGTCGCGCCGAAGACGATCGTCTTGCGGCCTTGCCCAAACTTCACCCACTCAGTGACGACGTCACCCACAATCTCCATGCCGCGCTGTTCAGCCGCGGCATCGGTCCACTCGCCGCCCACCGTGGCCGCGCCAGCCATGTTCGCCTTTTTGCAGCTGAACACGCGCATGGGCACCAGCACGCCCGACTCGGTCAGTTGATGCATCGTGGTGGCGTTGACCAGGTTGGAGAACAGCTTCGCCAACCCCTTGGAGAACGGCGTAGCCGAGAGGCCGATAACCGACGCGCGGCAGGTCGGGATATGCTCCGTCCATGCCTTCAGCTGGGTATGCGCTTCGTCGACGATGATCACATCGGCATCCGGCCACTCACGCCGCGCCAGGGTCTGAGCACTGGCAATCTGAAAGGGCATGTCCGGTGCGTAGCGCCAGTGCGCGGCCTGGATCACGCCATGCGCGCTGAGGCCGTAGCGGTCCGCCGCCTCACTCGTCTGGTTGATCAGGGTGGTCCGATCACATACAAAGATCGCGCGCTTGCCCTTGATCAGCGCCTCGTGCGCGATGCGCAGGCCGAGATAGGTATTGCCGGCGCCGGTGGGCGCCATGATCAGCTGATTCTTGTGCCCGGCGCGCCGGCCCTCGCGAAGCCGCTCATGGGCCACGGTCTGAAAGGCCCGCGCCTCCGGAAACTTGGCGTTGGAATAGGTCGGGGTGTCTTCGAACAGGCCGTGGTTCATGCCGCCGCCCTCCCTTGCTTGCGTTGGAGGGCTTTTGCGATGCGCACCGCCTCGTTCTTCTCGTTCATCAGCCCGTTGTTGCGCTCCCGCAGCGCGGTAATCTCGGCTTCCTTCTGCTCGATGCTCGCGGCCGCCTCCGCGCGCGCCGCCTGCAGCTCGGCCAGCGATGCCGCTACCCTGTCGTCGGCTGCGATCACCGCGCGCAGCGTTACCACCTCAGAAAGCAACTTCGCGTTCTCGGACATGGTTTCCGCCAGCAGCTCTTCCAACTGCTGCAAGCGGTTGGCATTCGGATCGGGCTGGGCGTCGTTAGCGGCAAGCTCCGGCGTGCGTGCCGGCGGCTTCGTCGCCGTCTTGGCGGCTGGCTTCGGTGCTACCGACGGCGCGGGATCGCTAGCCTCCGCGGCGGCCGTCGTCTGGGCGAGTTGCTTCACTGCGGCGGGCAGACTCACCTCACCTTGCGCGACCTTCTTTGCGAGCTCGGGCGCCTCTCTGGCGACCTTGTCGGCCATACGCTGGGTGCGTTCGCTCGCGCCGGATTGGGCGGCGCGGTCTGCGACGCTTACCAGCGGAGGCCCCGGCAACGTTGCCGCACCCTCGTGCTGATTGCGGCCGTCACCGCCCGGAACGTGGGCCTGGGCCCAATCCTGCGCACTGGCCACAATCGCCGCCTGCTGGCCAGGCGTCATGTGCCGGCGGTGCAGATTGGCGGAGAGGACGAACGCCACGATGCCATCGCCCTCGAATTCCTCGAAGCGGGGCTCCATGCCCAGCTCCATACAGGCGCGGTACCGGTTGCCGCCGTCAAGGATCAGCCCATCGTGCATCACGATGGGCTGGCGCACGCCATGCTGCGCGATGTCGGCCTTCAGCGCATCGAAGTCCGCACCGGACATGCGCGGGAACAGCGTGCAAAGTGGGTGCAGGCGGATCTCACGCATCAGGCGTTCCACAGATCAAAGCGGGAAAAGAGACGCAGGACGGTGGCCTGAGAGATCAGGCCGTGGCAGTAGGCGCACATGATCAGGCGCTTCAGGGCGGATTTCATCGCTTACTCCTGAACTGCTTGGGGTCGTAGCGGGGATCGGCGCGGAGGTCTTGCGCGCGCAGGCGCCGGCGGAGTGGCAAGACAATGGTCGTGCCGCTCGGGGAACGCCAGCGCAGCCAGGCCAAGAGGATTAGGACAGCGAGGAGTGAGAGCACAAACCCGCAGATGGCAAATAGAGCGAGCCATGACAACAAGTCAGGACCGACGCCGAAGGTCGTAGCGAGGCACGTGGCGGTGGTCATAACGACGCGCTCGCCAGCAAAGCCCAACCCTTGTAGTCGGGGCGCAGAAGATCAAGCGTCACTTCTGGGTGACGGCACACTGCGACGATGAACGGGCAAGCGTCAACGGGCGCTCGCTTGTCACGATTCACCCAGTTCCATACTTCCTGGGGACGCCGCTCAATCTTTCGGGCGAATTCGGCCTTAGTGGCGCTCAGGCTGATGGCGAGCAGGAGCGTTTGCAGCGAGGTGTCTTGGTTCGGTTCCATACGCCAATCATAAACAATAGTTTTCACCAAATCAAACCATTGTTTATAGTGTTGGAACACAAATGTTTATACAGTGGACCCCCATGGCACTCGGAAAGAACGTCGAACACCTCCGCAACCTTCGCTCGATGAGCAGGGGCGCCGTCGCGCGCGCTATCGGCCTAGAGGACGATCAGCCGATCTACGCACTGGAGAAGAGGGACAGCAAGCGGTCCAACTTGGCTCCAGCGCTCGCCAAGCTCTTCCAAGTCAGTCTTGAGTCCTTGCTTGGCGACGATCTCACATCGCTCTCCGCAGAAGAGATCGGTGCCGGAGTGAATAGCCCGCTGGTCACGGAGCACGTGAGCGCAAACGCAGAACTAGGGCAGCTGACCTCAGCTTTTGAAGCCTTGAGTCCTCCCGGACAACTGGAGCTTCTGCGTTTCGCCGAGTACCTCGTAGCAAAGGAAAAGGGGACCGCTTAAGAATGGGTTCGTTTCCTTACTCGCTGGCGCGGCTTCCACACAAGGGACTGCACGTAAGGGTGTGCTATGGGCGATACTAATCGCCAATCGTTTGCCGCTATTGCGAGCGTGATGCGCGCAGAGTTCATCAGCTATCGGGAGGCAGTGACGAAGCTTGCATCCATCTCTGGTGATGCGTTGGCTGACGTAGCAACAGTCCTGAAACTGCACCGCATTCACAAGAACGATACAGCTCACCTTAGGGGTGTTGAACGCCGAGTGCACGCCGTCGATTGTTCCGATTTGCTGGAAATACTACTCAATAAGACTATTGAGACCGGACAAGTTGAGCCTACCGCTAGCGGCGATGGTGACGGCTTGTCCGATATGTGCGGATGGATGCGTGACCGTTTTTGTGTCGCTCTTGAGGCTGCGCATCTCCCCAGCCTGGATGGCTTGGCAGTGCCCGAAGCCAAGAATGACGTAACGGAAGAACGGAGCGCATCAACTTTACCGGCGGCGGCAGAAGCCAGTACACCGGAATGGGCGGCGTCATATATCGAGCGGGAATGGATTTCGCTAGGCGATGCGGCAGCAATATTGGCGGGCTTTTCCCCCGCCGACACCTATCGCTGGGGCGGCGATGAGCGCGTTCCCATCAATCAGCGACGCAACATCCTCCGCCGATCGATTCGACGGTATGTGTACGGTCAAACAATCGGCTCCATTCGAAGCAAAGACGCAATTTGCGATGAAGCGTGGGTAAGTACCGTACGGCCCTGGCACCGAGTACTCGAGGAAGAGAAGCTAGACCTGTTCCAATGTGATATTCGGACCTGGTGCAAAAGGCATGGCTACCATTGGCCAATACCTGCCCCCACATCGACGCCTGCTAGCAATTCAGAACTCCTAACTAGGCTGCGTGAAGCAGAAGCCGAGAGAGACGCGCTGCGCGACATCAAAGCCGAGCGAGATGCTTTAAGACACGAACTCACGCAACGCGCCATCGAGGCCAGCAACAGGCTTGTTCGGTGGCTGGAGCAGGCTGATTCGCACAAAAAGCAGTTGGATGAAGCGAATCAGGAGTTCACGCGACTTTCCTCACGCCTTGTCGGGAAAAACCAGGAGATCGCTAGACTCGAGCGCGCCATTGTTCGCAACGCCACACTGGCGGCAGGGGCGCAAGAAAGGCTTGAAGAGCAACTGGCAATTGCACGAAGCGGGATGCTTGCCGCCCAGCCTCCCAAAGGCCAAATTAGCATCCAAGCAAGTGGGGAAGGCACCACCACCCCGAACGTTGCATTGGGGACACGAGGCAAGAGATCCTGGTCAGACAAAGATCTGCTTGTACTGCTTGCCAGAGTCGAGTCTGGCGCGACTCACGAGGCCTTGGCCGCTGAGCTAGGTTGTACACGGCAGAACGTCGGACGATTGCTAAACAAAGCGAAGCGCGCAAGGAAGAAGCCCTCCTCTACTTGGCACCCATGAGTTGCCGAAACTTGCCGCAACATCTCGCGCAACTTGCGGCAATAGCCCGCTAACCCGCACCAGCATTGGGAATACGGGTTGCGCGTTGCTTGCGCTTTGTTGCCATTCTTAGGCTTGGCCATGTTCCGGGATAGGCCCGGACGCCTCAATGAGGGTGAAACATGGCCAAACAAATCCAAGCAGCACTCGCCATCCTGCGCCGCAAGCAGGTGGAACAAGAAACCGGGCTGAGCCGCAGCACGATCTACCTGCGCATCAAGCTGAAGACCTTCCCGCCGGCCGTCCAGCTCGGCCCGCGTGCAGTGGGCTGGCGCCGCGGCGACATTGACGCGTTCCTCGCAGACCCGGCCGGATACAAGGCCAAGGCTGCAGAGGAAGCAGCGTGACCACCCCCACCACGGCTGTCACGCCGGAAACTCTGGCCCCCATCGTGTGGGAGCGGCAACGCGTCATCACGACGGAACTGCTGGCGAAGCTGTATGGGGCGACGCCGAAACAGATCAACGATAACTACCAGAACAACGCCGAGCGCTTTGGAGCGGGGAAGCATTTCTTCAGGCTTGAGGGCGAAGATCTGCGCAAGTTCAAGAACTACCCCGAAATAAACGGGCTAGTTCCGAAGCATACGCGACAGCTAATCCTCTGGACCGAGCGCGGCGCGGCTCGCCACGCCAAGATGCTGGAGACGGATCAGGCTTGGCACGTGTTCGAGCGCCTGGAGGATGCCTACTTCGTCCCGCGCGAGTCGGCCATGCCGACCGATAATGAGGCCCTCTCCACGGTCGCCGATCGTCGTCCGCTCTACCACGGCGCGATCGAGTTGATGGTGACGTGCCGCATGTCACCTCCCCGGGCTTATGCATTCATTAACGCCGCAACCGGTAGCCCGAGCTTCGCCAAGACAAAGAAGAGCTCGGTTCGCGTTGGCGTCGAGTTCGTCCAGCACGCGCTGAAAGGCGCGCTCACGCGGGACGATCTCCGGCGTCTGGAAGCGCGCGGTACCAGATTGCCCTCCCAGCCGCGGCAGCTTCCACTTTTTACTGCCGAAATCCTACTGACCTTCGAGGGCAACACACAAACAAACATAAACAATAGTTGACACAAATAAACTCTTGTTTATACTGAGCGCGTCGACCTCACCACTTCGGAGCGAAACACATGGCAGCACAAACCGCCATTCCCCTCAACCAAAGTCCAGCGGTTTGCATAAACACTGATGCAGGCTTCCAGCGCCTGAGCGACGAAGCAGCCGCACGGTTCAGCCACGCACGCAGCATCACGCAGTTCATGGCTCAGGTCAAAGAAATGCAGAGTATCGAAGAGCGTGACGTTGCTGCTATTGGCAGCGTCCTATGCAGCTTGATCGAGGAAGGCATCAGCCTCCAAGAGGCGGCAAATGCTTGCGCCAAGTGAGCCACGCGAGCCGTAAGCAAAACAAGGAAACGCCTCAACGGCGGCAACCGTTGAGGCGTCGGACGAATAAGTGAACCCCTGAGAAGGAACACTCGCAATGAAGAATAGCACAGAGGCAAAAGCAGTCAGCCAAGCGTCGACCCATCCCCTCACCTTCCTCCATGTCGCTCCGCGCATGGGTGTCACGCCGGATATGGCAGCCAAGAATTTGGGCGAGACCTGCCCCGGCCTTTTTGATCTTGACGGGGATGTCTGCCATGGCTGAATGCAAACCCACTATCGACCTAGCCGAGCAGGCCTGGGCAATCCATAACATCCTCGCCACTCTGCATGTGGCTTTGCCCGACGATGCGGATGAAGCCGAGCTACCAACTCGCTGCCTTCTCTCGCACGTCCTGAGCCTGACGGAACCGCTGGCGCTCGAACTGATGACCCTCGGGTCCGACGCAAGGAAGGGTGGCAAGCAATGAGCACGCCTCGCAAAGCGGTTGATTGCTCGGAAGCGCTGACCCACCTCTGGATGGTCTCAGGCAAGCGTTTGTGTCAGGAAGATCTCCAATGGCTCACCGGACTGAGCGAGAAGGCCGAGGTGGAGCTGCGCAGCTTCGCTGACCTGTTGTCAGACGCCGGCGCGCGCGTGGGACTCTGCGGCGCGCATGGCATCGACGATGACACAGTGAGCAGTCTTCTGTTCTCGGCCGCCAATCTCACACGGAATGCAGCCGCGATGGTCTTCGTTGGCTCAGAGGCGGGTTATCTGCTGGCCCAATCGAGCGAAGGCAGCAGCCCCGACCCCACAACCAAGCCGAAGTCCGGAGGTGCGCGATGACTGCCAATTACATTCTGCCCCGCGAAGAAGAGCGCAAACCCATTGCGCAGGAGCAGCTGGCGGCCCGGCTTCGCGCCCGCGTTGCACGGGTCACTGGTATGGCGAACCTGATGTTTCTGGGTGACTTCCAGGCCCTCGACGATCGCATCCAGACCGAGTTGATCGCTCTACTGGACGAACTGGCAGACAACGCCTACTCGGCCGCCATCGAGGCCTCCAACGTTCTTGCCGGAGCCAAGCCATGATCCGTCCGCACATCCGCCGCAGCGCCTTGGGCGGCTTCGTGGCCTCCCGCTATTACAACCGCCGCCGCGCAGCCGCGCGCCGCCTGGTGGCCGCCTTCTGGCGCTTCCTTGGGGCCTGACATGAAAACAGCAAAGATCATCGCCCTGCCCTGGCCGGAGGCTGAAGCCGGCAGCACGGAGCCCGATCGCATCACCATCACCTTGAATGCTGACGGCACGCATAGCGTGCGCCTAGTCGGCAGGTATGCGGAGGATCCGCGCATCGCCCTGGAGGCGCTCGACCTGGTCGTCGGCCGCATCGATCTACTCGCACGCCCGCGCGCAGCCAGCACCGTTATCGACTTCCCGAATCGGAGGACAGCATGATTACCCCTGCCCAGATCTCAGCGCTTCTGCTTATCGCCGACAAAGCAATCGAACTGCACGGCTTCGAGAATGACGTCCGCGAGGCTAAGCGCACGCTCGACGAGGCATACCTCACGCATAAGCGGGAAAATGGTTTTGGCATCGAGCGAGACTCGCCAGCGTGGGATGCAACGATGGCCGCGACTAAGAACGAGTTTGCGGCCGTCGGTCACACCAAGAGAGGCGCCCACAACGCCAAGCGCCGCCTCGAAACCGCGATCAAGGCGTACCTGCGTGGAGGTGCAAAGTGAACCGTCAAACCCAACAGCAAACACTGGGTACCATGCTGGAAGAGTACCGCGCCGGCACTCGCGGCCTGCCCACCTATGCCGAGCTCGCCGCCGTGGTCGGCAGCGATCACGACGGGCATGCCGCGATCAACGCTGCCCAGCGTCCAAGCCTCTTCGACGAGATCACCGGCACGGCAGGTAAAAGCAGTGGCCCCGTCCACGTGCGGGCCGGAGGGATGCCAATGGTCTTCGACGACGTCCCCATTACGGCCGAGGCCATCGAGACTGCCGCGCGTCTGTGCGACGAACAGGCTGTCGAGTGGGATTCGGATGCCGTGGTCAACAACAAGAACTATCCAGCACACTGCGCGGCGCTGATCCGCGCGATGGGCCAGAGAGGCTGCCCATGACTGCATGCATCGACTTCATCGAGGCGCTAACCGCCGACCAGGTGGCCGAGGCACTCGGGTGCGAGCCTCAGCACGTCAATGATCTGGCAGCTGCAGGCAAGCTACCTGGCGTCAAATACGGCCGCTCATGGCGCTTCCCGGTCTCCGCGCTGAGGGAGTATCTCGCTCAACGCGCAATGCAGAACGTTGCACCCAAGTCGTACGAGGACATCCCGACAACGAAGCCCGCCCAGAAGGGCCGCGGCCGGCGAAAGCCGCCAATGGATCTCACGCAGACTGTGCGGGTTGTGGACTAAGCCACAGCCGGTCGGCAAGGTCTGAGCCCCGCAGGCTCACATAGCGCATGAACACTCGCGGGTCCTTGTGACCCGTGATACGCATCACCTCTTCGCCGCGGAACATCCACCCGCCGGCACCATCTCGCATCAGCACCCATCGGCAGGTAGCCTCGTGCCGCATGTCGTGCTCGGTCAAGTTTTCACAACCCGCATACTTGAAGATCCGGCCAAAGGCGCGGCTTAGCCGGCTCGTGACCTGGTTCAGTTCCGCGTCACTGTCGTCCAGCCCAGACCACCACGGAAACAGGAGCGTGGCGGGCCCCTGAAGGCGGGCCGCCTTGCGTCGCCGCTCCAGCATGTCGTAGATCTCGGGAACGATAGGCACATCGCGGGCTGCACCCGTCTTGCTCTGAGCTACGTGGATGGTGCGCAGGTCCAGGCGCACATGGCTCTCTCGCAGGCGATACGCCTCCCGTAGCCGAAGCCCAGTGCTCAGAATCAGTTGAAAGAGGTCGATCATCGCCTCCCGCTCCGGCATCAGCAGTGGTCTCTCCCGCCCCTCTCGCTTCACGCCACGCATGGCGGCCAGAATCTGGGCCTCCTCACCGTCGAGGAGACGTCGATCACGCTCCACATCCGTTTTCACCACCTTCTTCTTGTCGCCATGCAACAACTGGCGCTCGCGCTCGTTGTAGGTCGAGTAGTTCTTGGGAAGTAAGCGGAAGGGATTTGCCAGCGGTTGACCACCATGCTCAGCCTCCCGCTTCAGGTGCCAGTCGAGCATCCGGGCCAGGCAACCCACGCGCTTGCGGATGGTGCCTGGCGCGAGATTCCGCTCAATCTTCAGGGAGCGCACCCACTCTTCGGCCCATTTGTACTGCAGGACGTCATCGAGACGCTTTGCCCCTATCCACATGGTCAGCAGGTCGAGAAGGTCGCGGTCCATAGCGCTCACGGAGACCGCATCGAGATACTCCCGGATCAAGCGTCCAATGGTCACAGTCCCGGGCCGCTTTGGCAGCGCCACGGCCTCGCGGGGCACCACCCCCTGGGCAAGCATCGACTCTAGACGGTTGCCATACTCGCGCGCCTCGGCCTCTGTCTCGAATGTGGCCGTGTATGGCTTCGGCAGAAGTCGCTGCTTCACCCTCAATTCGAACTTGGCGCCGCGGGCGCGAACCATGGCCATTTGCTATCCCTTCGATCGGTTTTGGTGAACTCGCGTACACGACCAACATCTCGCGTACACGCCCAAACCTAGCCGATTCAGGGTGGCATTGCCACCTTTTTTGGGTGGCACAGGGTGTTTTGAGGGGATTTCAGACTGTTTTCGAGCAAACAAAAAGGTAGGTCGAAAAAGAAAAAGCCCTGATAAATCAGGGCTTTAGTATGGAGGCGGGGGTCGGAATCGAACCGGCGTACACGGCTTTGCAGGCCGCTGCATGACCACTCTGCCACCCCGCCGGGTGACGGCTGCTGGGATTGTAGCCGCATTCGCCTGACCCTGCCGGGCCGCGCCTGCGCACCACCATCGCAAACAAAAAGGGAAGCGCTGCTTCCCTTTGGGATTGGAGCGGGAGACGAGGCTCGAACTCGCGACCTCAACCTTGGCAAGGTTGCGCTCTACCAACTGAGCTACTCCCGCATTTACTACTCTGCGTGCCAATCTGGAACCCTACGGTATGCACCGCGATTTCCAGATGCAACGGAAACCTGGAGCGGGAGACGAGGCTCGAACTCGCGACCTCAACCTTGGCAAGGTTGCGCTCTACCAACTGAGCTACTCCCGCAGGATCCTGCTGACTTCTTACATTAAACGCAACTTCTGCGCCGATTCTACTCACTTCACGCTGCGTTCTTGCTGCTTTTCGCTTCGTTCGGTTTGTTTCGTCAGAAGCGAGAACAGGATTATTGCAAATCGCCGCAGCATTCGTCAAGCATATTTTTCACCGGATCTTCATTTTTGTGCGGTGGCTTCTCCACTCAGGCCACTGCGCTCGCGAATCTGCGGCCACGCCAGCTTCATGTAATAAAACATCGACCACAGGGTCAGCACAGCCGCCACATAGATCATCCACGCGCCCAGCACCGAGGCATCGACGATACCCAGCAGGCTGTCGTTGAAGAGCAGCAGCGGTATCGCGATCATCTGGAAAGTGGTCTTGAGCTTACCGAGAAAATTCACCGCGACGCTCTTGGAGGCCCCGATCTGCGCCATCCATTCGCGCAGCGCCGAGATGGTGATCTCGCGGCCGATGATCACCAGCGCGATCAGGTCGGCGACCCGGCCCAGTGCAAGCAGGGACAGCAATGCCGCGGCCACCATCAGCTTGTCGGCGACCGGATCCAGGAAAGCGCCAAAGGACGATGTCTGGTTCCAGCGCCTTGCCAGGAAGCCGTCCAGCCAGTCGGTGACCGCTGCAATGATGAAGAAACCTGCTGCCGTCATGTTCTTGGCATGCATTGGCAGCCATGCCTCGGGCAGGTAGTAGACACCCACCACGAGGGGAATCATGGCAACACGGAGCCAGGTCAGCAGGATCGGTATATTCAGCGGCATGGGGGCTCGAAACGAGACAACGGCAATGGGCAACCCTGAGATTGTCGCCTATTTCAACGGGAACCGAGCATTTCCTGCCACACGGCCCTCGGATTTGACCGAATCAATGCAGCTGCCGATAGATTTCCTCGGCTAGCGCATGTGAAATGCCGTCGACGCTGGCCAGTTCGTCGATGCTAGCCGCAATGACGCCTCGCAGGCCGCCGAAGCGGGTGAGCAGCTTTTGCCTGCGGCGGGCGCCGACGCCTTCGATCTCCTCCAGCCGCGAGGTGGTGCGCACCTTGGCGCGGCGCGCACGCATGCCGGTGATGGCAAAGCGGTGCGCCTCGTCGCGGATCTGCGCCACCAGCATCAGGGCAGCGCTCCCCTGCCCCAGTTCCAGCGACGGACGGCCGTCGGCAAATATCAGCGTCTCCAGTCCGACCTTGCGGCCTTCGCCCTTGGCCACGCCCACCAGCAGGCCGATATCCAGGCCGAGTTCTTCGAATACCTGGCGCGCGACCTCCACCTGGCCCTTGCCGCCATCGATCAGGACCACAGTGGGCATCAGCGTCGACGCGGCAGGCGTGCCCGCCGCGTCGGGCATGTCGCCCTGCCGACCTTCGGGGACGCCCTGCTGCGCCTGCTCCATCAGCTCCACCAGCTTCTGGTAGCGCCGCGTCAGCACCTGGCGCATGGCGGCGTAGTCGTCTCCGGGCGTGATGTCCTGGATGTTATAGCGGCGGTATTCGGCGTTCTGCATCTCGTGATGGTGGAAGACCACGCAAGAAGCCTGCGTCGCCTCGCCCGCGGTATGGCTGATGTCGAAACACTCAACGCGCAGCAGCGCCAGGTCCTCCATGTCGATGCCGATCGTGTCCGCCAGCGCGCGCGTACGGGCTTGCTGGCTGCCCTGCTCCGCCAGGCGGCGGGATAGCGCCAGTTCCGCACCTTTCTGGGCCATCTCCAGCCAGGCCCGGCGCTGCCCCTGCGGCTGGCGGACCAGTGTGACCTTGCGCCCGGCCTGCATCGACAGCGCCTCCAGCAGTGCCTTGCCCGGCGGCAGGTGACTGACCACCAGGATCGGCGGCACGGCCTGGTCCAGATAGTGCTGCGCCATGAAGGCGGACAACACCTCGGCGGCAATGCGCTCGACCGGAATACCGGCGGGACCGGCCGCCGCCGGCGCGTTTTCTTCGCCAGCCTCGGCCGCTGCGCCCGCGGCGGCTTCGTCCTCATCCTCGACGATCATCGCGCCTTCCTCGACGTGCGCCGGGAAGTAAGCCTTGTCACCCAGGTGCCGCCCCCCGCGGATCATCGCCAGGTTGACGCAGGCGCGGCCGCCCTCCACCGCTACCGCAAGCACGTCGATGTCGCTGGCCTGCCCGACCTCCTCCACCGCCTGCCGCTTGAGCACGGTGGACAATGCACCGATCTGGTCCCGCACCGCAGCCGCCTGCTCGAATTCCAGGCGCCCTGCATGCTCTTCCATTTTCGCCTGCAAGCCCTCGAGCACCTCGTTCTGCCGCCCCTGCAGGAAGCGCGCCGCGTTGCTGACGTCGCGGGCGTAATCCGCCTCGCTGATGGCGCCCACGCATGGGCCGGTGCAGCGATGAATCTGGTGCAGCAGGCACGGCCGCGTGCGGTTGGTGAAGACCGTATCCTCGCAGGTGCGCAACTGGAACACCCGCTGCAGGATCTGCATGCTCTCCCGTACCGCATGGGCGCTCGGGAATGGTCCGAAGTATTGGTGCTTGCGGTCGGTGGCGCCGCGGTAATAGGCCATGCGCGGGAAGCGATGGCTGGTCAGCTTGACGAACGGATACGACTTGTCGTCGCGGAACAGGATGTTATAGCGCGGCGCCAGCGCCTTGATGAGGTTGTTTTCCAGCAGCAGCGCCTCGGCCTCGGTGCGCACTACCGTGGTCTCGATGCGCACGATCCTGGCCACCATCATGGCGATGCGCGGCGACAACAGCGTCTTGTTGAAATAGCTGGCGACACGCTTCTTCAGGTCGCGTGCCTTGCCTACGTAAAGGACATTGCCGTTCGCGTCGAAGTAGCGATAGACGCCTGGCAAGCCAGGCAATTGCGCGATCACCGCCTTGGCATCGAACGGCGCCTCCGCCAGCGCCTCGGGTGCGGGTTCGGGCGTCGCTTCGCCCGGCGCCGCGGGCAGTCCTTCGGGCTGACCGGCGGCGGGCGCGCCTTGATCGTGAGTTTCGGGTTCCTGCTGCGACATCGGGAGGGAGTTGGCCGTGAGGGGCCCGTTTCGCACGTGGCCAGCGGGGCCATGCGCAACAGGCTCTAAAATCGCAAGTTTAGAGCAAATCCTTGCCAACTCACGCCGCCATGCCTGTCCAACCCGACCGTGCCATCCGTTCCTGGGACATCTTCTGTACCGTTATCGACAATTTCGGCGATATCGGCGTCTGCTGGCGGCTGGCGCGCCAACTGGCACAGGAGCATGGCCACGCCGTACGCCTTTGGGTGGATGATCTCGCCAGCTTTGCACGCCTTGCCCCCGGCCTCGATACAGGCGCGCCCCGGCAGGAGCTTGCCGGCGTGACGATCCTTCCCTGGCGGCGACCGGACCAGGAAAGCGCGCAGGAGAGCACGGCCCGCTTTGCGGGCGTCACGCCGCACGATGCGGTCATCGAAGCCTTCGCATGCGACCTGCCCGAGCCATTCCTTGCCGCCATGGCCGCGCGCGCGCCTAAGCCGGCATGGCTCAACCTCGAATACCTCAGCGCCGAGCCCTGGGTGAGAGAACACCACGGCATGGCCTCGCCGCATCCACGCCTGCCGCTGGTCAAGCACTTCTTCTTCCCGGGCTTCGAGCCCGGCACGGGTGGAGTGCTGCGCGAAACCATGCTGGGCATGCAGCGGGAACACTTTCGCGCCAGCCCCGCCGCACAGGCTTCGCTATGGCACCGCCTTGGCTTCGAGCCCATCGAAGGCGCCCTGAAGGTCAGCCTGTTCGCCTACCGCAATGCCGCCCTGCCCGCACTGCTGACCCAATGGCGCGATGGCTCGGAGCCGGTCCAGTGCCTGGTGCCGGCGGGCCTGGCCGCGCGGCAGGCCAGCGAATGGTTCGGCGAGGCCGATTGCGCGCCTGGCACCGTTTTCAGGAGTGGCCGCCTGACCGTGCAAGTCGTGCCCTTCCTGCGCCAGGAGCACTACGACGAACTCCTGTGGCTATGCGACCTTAACTTCGTGCGAGGCGAGGACTCATTCGTGCGCGCGCAATGGGCTGGCCGGCCTTTTGTCTGGCAGATCTACCCGCAATCCGACGCGGCGCATATGGTCAAGCTCGATGCCTTCCTCACGCTAATCGTGCAACGGATGGAACGCAGTGGCCAACCGGAGGCGGCCGCTGCACTTGCGAACTTCTGGCACAGCTGGAATAAGGACGATGAATCACCCGACTGGCCCGGACTGCACGCGCATCTGCCATTGCTCGCCCGTGCCGCCGAGCAATGGCAGCGCAGCCTGCTGCACCTTGGCGACCTGGCGGCAAATCTGGTGGCGTTTTGCGAAAATCGGGTAAAATAGCGGGTTGATTTAATGGCGACCGGGCCGGAAGACGGATGCGTCCTGTGCAAGCGATCGGCCCTGGCATGCGCCACGGTAAGAGCGGCGCGGGGCCTTAGCGTAAAGGGCACGGGTCGCGCGCACGGACACCGCTAGCGCCGTGCGTCGGCAGCGCGCCTTCGCCATACCGAATTCCGAGACATTCTTTTTCAGGAAATTAGTTCAGATGAAAACCGCACAAGAACTCCGCGTCGGCAACGTATTCATGATCGGCACCGACCCGATGGTCGTGCAGAAGGCTGAGTACAACAAGTCGGGCCGCAACTCCGCCGTGGTCAAGATGAAGTACAAGAACCTGTTGACGGAAGCCCCGGGCGAAGCCGTCTTCAAGGCCGACGACAAGTTCGAAGTCGTGATGCTCGAGCGCCGCGAATGCACCTACTCGTACTTCGCCGACCCGATGTACGTGTTCATGGATACCGACTTCAACCAGTATGAAGTCGAGCAGGACAGCATGGGCGACGCGCTGAACTACCTCGAAGACGGCATGAACGTCGAAGTGGTGTTCTACAACGACAAGGCCATCTCGGTGGACATGCCCACCACGCTGGTGCGCGAAATCATCTACACGGAACCGGCCGTCAAGGGCGATACCTCGTCGGGCAAGGTGCTCAAGGGTGCCAAGATCAATACCGGCTTCGAACTGCAAGTGCCGCTGTTCTGCAATATCGGCGACAAGATCGAAATCGACACCCGTACCGGCGAATACCGCAGCCGCGCCAACTAAGCGCAGCTTGTTCGCCGCCATCCCCACGCGGATGGCAACGAAAAAGGGCAGCCCAGGCTGCCCTTTTTTTATTCTTTTGCCCCTTTTGCGGATCAGGCGATCAGGTCGTGCGACTTGAGCACGCGCAGTGCCGCGGCGTACTCCGGCTCCTGCATCAGCTTGTTCCAGTCCAGCGGCTTGCGGCGTCCGAACAAGCGGCGGATGCGTCGTTGCGAATCCTTGCCGATGCGTACATCGAGCTCGCCGAGCAACTGGTCCGCACGCTCAGGATGGTTGCAGATCAGCACCATGTCGCAGCCGGCGCCAAGGGCCGCGCGCGCGGCTTCGGTCACCGTGCCCGCGACGCTTGCGCCTTCCATGCTCAGGTCGTCGCTGAAGATCACGCCCTCGAAGCCAAGCTGGGTGCGTAGCACGTCCTGCAGCCAGTAGCGCGAAAAACCGGCAGGATGCGGATCCACCTTGGGATAGATCACATGCGCCGGCATCACAGAGGACAGCGCCATCCCCATCCACTCGTAAGGACGCGCATCCTGCCCGAGGATCTCGTCGAGACCGCGCTCGTCCACCGGCACCGCCACATGCGAATCGGCGGCAACAAAGCCGTGGCCGGGGAAGTGCTTGCCGCAATTGGCCATGCCGGCCAGCAGCAGGCCATGGGTCAGGTGGTTGGCGAGCATCGTCACCACGCGCGGGTCGGCGTGGAAGGCGCGGTCGCCGATCACAGCGCTGAGCCCGTAGTCCAGGTCAAGCACCGGGGTGAAGCTCAGGTCGATATCGCAAGCCCGCAACTCTGCTGCCAGCACGTAGCCGCAGCTGACGGCAGCCTTGGTTGCCGCGAGCACGTCGCGGTCCCACAGCGCGCCCAGCCGGGCCATCGCGGGCAGATGCGTGAAGCCGTCGGTCTTGCAGCGCTGCACCCGGCCGCCCTCATGATCGATGCAGATCAGCACGTCATCGCGCACGCCACGGATCTCGCGCGTCAGCGCCTGCAATTGCGAGCGCGACTCGAAGTTGCGCGCAAACAGGATCACGCCACCGGTCAGCGGGTGGGAAATGCGGCGGATATCGTCCGCATCGAGGTGCTTGCCTTTGACATCGAGTACAACCGGGCCCGGCCGTCTGCCGGAAATCTTCTTGATCATTTGAAATCTTCGCTAGGCTTGGGGGCGAGCGGCAGGCCGGCGCGGACGTCGGCACCGCCGGGCTCGGCGATCGCAAAGGCGACCGCATAATCGTGTTCGTCGCTGACGCTGACCCGGACCACGAGGCCGCGTTCCCGCAACCAGGTGTCGAGCTCGCCATGGCAATGCGCATAGGGCTCGCCGGAAGGCAGGTTCAGCAGTTCCATGGCACGCCAGGTCATCGGCCAGCGCATGCCCAGGCCGATGGCCTTGGAGAAGGCCTCCTTGGCGGCAAAGCGCGTCGCCAGGAACGCGAGCCCGCGCTTTTCGGAGCGCGCCTTGCGTGCATGGTACTTCTGGAGTTCCTGCGGCCCGAGCACCTTTTCCGCAAAACGTCCGCGCGTGCGCTCCATCACGCCCTGCACGCGGTCGATCTGGATGATGTCGGTACCGAGGCCGTAGATCACGCCGCGGCGTCCGGACGGGGATAGGTGGTGCCCAGGCGCGCCGCCACCATGATGGCTTTCATCTCGCGCACAGCGTTCTGCCAGCCGACAAAGACCGCGTGGGCAACGATGGCGTGGCCAATATTCAACTCCTTGATGCCGTGCAGTGCCGCGACCGGCTGCACATTCGTGTAGTGCAGGCCGTGGCCGGCATTGACCACCAGCCCGAGCCGCACGCCCGCGTCGACGCCTTCGGCGACGCGGCGAAGCTCGGCGGCCTGCTCCCCGGCGGAATGCGCGTCGGCATAGCGGCCGGTGTGCAGTTCCACCACCGGCGCGCCACACGCGGCGGCCGCTTCGATCTGGTCAGCCTGCGCATCGATGAAGAGCGAAACGCGGATGCCCGCATCGGCAAGCTGGCGGCAGGCAGCCTTGACCTGCTCGAAACGCCCGGCTACGTCCAACCCGCCCTCGGTGGTGACTTCCTCGCGCCGCTCGGGCACCAGGCAGACATCCTGCGGACGGATCGTGCAGGCGATGTCGAGCATTTCCTGGGTGATCGCGCACTCCAGGTTCATGCGCGTGGCCAGCAGCGGCCGCAGCGCATGCACGTCGGCGTCGCGGATATGGCGGCGGTCTTCGCGCAAGTGCAGGGTGATCAGGTCGGCCCCGGCCTGCTCGGCCTGCAGTGCTGCCTGGATCGGATCGGGATAGACCGTGCCGCGCGCATTGCGCAGCGTGGCCACGTGGTCGATATTGACGCCAAGGTCGATGACGCCGGGATGCGCGTGGAAAATCATGCGGGAGGGCTCGAAAGGCTCGGAGATATTCTCAGAGATAGTGCAAATCGATCAGGATCTGGCGCGTCTTCAACGGCGCGCCTTGCAGATAATAATGCAGCAGGAAGCGCATCAGCGCACGACTTTGCGTGACAGTTTGTGTCCGTCGATAGTCGTCCTGCGACATGTCGAGCAGCGTCTGCCCGGAAACCACCGGCCACGAGGACGGATCGCTGGCCTGCGCGCGGCGTACGCCACGCTCTGGCTGGTAGACATAGTCCTGCCCCGGCTCGACCGTCTCGCCCGAATTGGCGCATTCATCGAAGGCCACCGCAAAGCCGGTTTCCTGCAGCAGCACGCGCTCGAAGCCGCGCAGCACCAGGCCGGCCTGCTCGCCATGCGAAAGCCGGGTCAGCGTGGCCATGTACTGGCGGAACAGGGCAACGTGCGCATCTTCGCGGGCGCAGAAACGCAGCAGCAGTTCGTTGAGATAGAACCCCGAGAGCAAGGCGTCGCTGGCCAGCGGCAGCATGCCGCCGACCCACTCCGCGCGCGTCAGTGTCTTGACTTCGCCACGGCCGCTCCAGGACAGCGAGATCGGCTGAAAATGCTGAAGCACCGGGCGCAGCGCCGAATGCGGCCGCTTGGCGCCCTTGGCCACCATGGCCACGCGGCCGTAATCGCGCGTGAACACGTCGAGGATCAGGCTGGTCTCGCGGTAGGGCCAGGCGTGCAGCACGAAGCCGGGCTGGTTGGCCACGCGCAGTTCGGTGCGCGCCGGCACGATGCGCAGCGCGCGATCCATCATCGCGCGCTGCTCGGCCACTTCCATGCCGGGCACGGCATGGCTGTCCAGCAGTTCGGCCGCTTCTTCCACCACCGGGTCTGTGCGGCGGGCCTTCAAGGCAGGCCCGCCAGCTCTGTCACTCATAGCCGTAGGCGCGCAATCCAGCTTCGTTGTCGGCCCAGCCGCTCTTTACCTTGATAAACATTTCCAGGTAAACCTTGCCGTCGAACAGCTTCTCCATGTCGATGCGGGCTTCGGTGGAAATGGTCTTGAGCTTGGCACCCTTGTTGCCGATGATCATGGCCTTGTGCCCGTCGCGCTCGACGAGGATGGTGGCGAAGATGCGCCGCAGCCTGCCTTCCGTCTCGAACTTTTCGATGATGACCGTGCTGGTGTACGGCAATTCATCGCCGGTCCAGCGGAACACCTTCTCGCGGATGATCTCGGAGGCCATGAAGCGCTCGCTGCGATCGGTCATGGAGTCGGCGTCATACATCGGCTCGCCTTCCGGCAGGTACGGCCGGATGATCGCCAGCAGACGCTCGATGTGGTCTTGCGTCTTGGCCGACATCGGCACCACTTCCGCGAACTGGAACTGGTGGCCCATCTTTTCCAGGAAGGGCATCATCACCTCGGCCCGGTCCGCGCCAAGGCGATCGAGTTTGTTGGTGACCAGCAGCACCGGCACCTTCTTCGGCAACAGCGAAAGCACCTTCTCGTCGTCGGCGCCGTAGTAGCCGGCTTCCACGACGAACAGCACCAGGTCCACCGACGACAGCGTCGAGGTGACCGCGCGGTTCAGCGAGCGGTTCAGCGCGCTGGCATGGCGCGTCTGGAAGCCCGGCGTATCGACGAACACATACTGGGCATCCTCGGTAGTCTGAATGCCGACAATGCGATGGCGCGTGGTCTGTGCCTTGCGCGAGGTGATGCTGATCTTCTGACCAACCAGCGCATTCATCAGGGTGGACTTGCCGACGTTGGGACGCCCGACAATGGCCACGGTGCCGCAGCGGAACGCCGCGGATGGGGTACCCGCGGCGGCTTGCCGCGGATCGGTAGATTCGGTCATTCCTTCAACCTGAGAGACAACTGGGGATCGGGTGGCACCGGTTGCTTGCGCGTCTTGCCGGTGCGCTCGGCCCGGCTGCGCTTGAGCAACTGGGGCACGAGCTTCTGCACCTCGTCGAGCGCCAGCTTGGCGGCGGCCTGTTCGGCGGCACGGCGCGACGCGCCGGTACCGAACACCCGCACTTCCAGTTTAGGCACGGTGCACTCGACTTCAAACTGCTGGTTATGCGCGGCGCCATGTGTGGCGATCACGTTATATTGCGGCAGGGCTATCTTGTGGCCTTGCAGGTACTCCTGCAGCAGCGTTTTGGCATCCTTGCCCAGCGTGCGCGGATCGACCTGCTCGAGGATGGGGATATAAAGCTTGCGGATCAGCGTGCGCGCCCCCTCGAAGCCGGCATCGAGGAAGACGGCGCCGACGATCGCTTCCAGCGCATCGGCCAGGATCGACGGGCGGCGGAAACCGCCGCTCTTCAGTTCCCCCTCGCCCAGGCGCAGCGCCTCGGACAATTGCAGCATCTGCGCAATTTCATACAGCGCCTGCTGCTTGACCAGGTTGGCGCGCACGCGGGACAGGTCGCCTTCGTCGAGCTTGCTGAACATGCCGTACAGCATGTCGGCCACGGCACAGTTCAGCACCGAATCGCCGAGGAATTCCAGGCGTTCGTTGTGCAAGGCACTGTGGCTGCGGTGCGTCAGCGCCTGCTGCAGCAATTCTGGCTTGCTGAAGCGGTAGCCGAGGCGTTGCTGCAAGGCGTCGAGGTTCATGTCAGTACTGCGTTCCCGAATAGGTAATCAAAAGGCTCAGAGGACCGTATAACGGCACTTCGTTACGGTAGGAAAACCCCACCGACCGGATCCCGCCATTGTCATCTTCATTGATATCCAGATCGTCGCTGCGCACAGCGGTGATACGGTCGATCTGCGCCTGCTTGTTGAAATAATCGGCCACTTCGCGCTTGCTGGATGCCTGTTGCTTGGCATAACTGATGGCGCGCTTGACCGAGAAATACTCCAGCAGGCTTGGGATCGCCCTGACCGCCGGGATTACGATACCCCCCACGACCAGTATGACGATCAGCAAGCTGCCGAGGGAGAATCCACGCGGCTTGCTGCGTCCCGACAAACGTGCCCGCCCCCTGGCTGCCCCAACCACTCGACCCGATTGACCCATGTTGCGCTTTCCCTCGCTTGACTGGAGTGATTTATACGCATCGCGGGAGGCTTACTTGAACGCCCCCACGCGTCCGATATTGCCGAGGTTCATCCAGATCAGGAATGCCCTGCCGACAATATTCTGATCGGGCACGAAGCCCCAGTAACGTGAATCCAGGCTGTTATCCCGGTTATCGCCCATCACAAAATAGTGGCCTTGCGGCACTTTGCACGTTACGCCTTGCTGATTGTAAGTGCAGTTTTCGTGGAACGGGAAATCCGGATCCATGCCGGAAATATAGGCTGGCCTGTCGGCATCATTGAGGACACCGTGCTCCGGGCCGTCGGGCAGCTTCTCGCGGAAGTGCTTCGAATACGAAAGCCGTTCTTCGTCCAGGTAGTCAGGCAGCGGGCTGTACTCCGCTGGCTTGCCATTGATGGTCAGGCGCTTGTTCTGGTAGCTCACCACATCGCCCGGCACTCCGATCACACGCTTGATGTAATCGAGCGACTGGTCCTTCGGGTAGCGGAACACCATCACGTCGCCGCGCTGGGGGTCGCCGACCGAGATGATCTTCTTGTTCACCACCGGCAGGCGGATGCCGTAGTCGTACTTGTTGACCAGGATGAAGTCGCCGATCAGCAGCGTCGGGATCATCGAGCCAGACGGGATCTTGAACGGCTCGACCACGAAGGAGCGCAGCACGAACACGGCCAGGATCACCGGGAAGAAACTTGCCGAATATTCCAGCCACCATGGCTGGCGCAGCTTTTCCTCCGCCAGGCGGCTACGCGAGGTATCGACCTCGCCAGCGCCATAGCGCCCCTGCAGATCGGTACGGCGCGCATCGAACTCCGCCAGCGCGGACTGTGCGGAAAGCCGCCGTTGCTTCTCGAACACCAGTTTGTCGGCCACCCAGGCAACGCCCGTGATAACCACCAGCACAAAAAGGATCAGTGCAAAATTCATGACGGCTAGATCTTCGTGTTGTTTTGTTAGAGTCCGCTTCGCCAGCCGGCGAGAGCCGGCCTCCGCCAGCTTACTTGTCGCCTACCTGCAGGATCGCCAGGAAAGCCTCCTGGGGGATCTCGACCGTACCCACCTGCTTCATGCGCTTCTTACCTGCTTTTTGCTTCTCGAGCAGCTTCTTCTTGCGCGAGATATCGCCGCCGTAGCACTTGGCGAGCACGTTCTTGCGCAGCGCCTTGACGTTCTCGCGCGCGATAATGTTGGCGCCGATCGTGGCCTGGATGGCTACGTCATACATCTGGCGCGGGATGATCTCGCGCATCTTCGATACCACTTCGCGGCCACGGTACTGCGAATTGCTGCGGTGGACGATCACCGACAGCGCGTCGACCTTGTCACCGTTGATCAGGATGTCCACCTTGACCACGTCGGCGGCGCGATATTCCTTGAACTCGTAATCCATCGAGGCATAGCCGCGCGACACCGATTTCAGGCGGTCGAAGAAATCCATGACGATTTCCGCCATCGGAATCTCATACGTGAGCTGCACCTGCTTGCCGTGGTAGCTCATGTTGATCTGCGTGCCGCGCTTTTGCGTGCACAGCGTGATCACGGAGCCGACGTAGTCCTGCGGCATGTACAGGTTGACGGTGACGATGGGCTCGAGGATATTCTCGATACGGCTCGGATCCGGCATCTTGGCGGGGTTTTCCACCGTCAGCATGGTGCCGTCACGCATCTGCACCTGGTACACCACCGTCGGCGCGGTGGTGATGAGGTCCATGTCGAACTCGCGTTCCAGGCGCTCCTGCACGATTTCCATGTGCAACAGGCCCAGGAAGCCGCAGCGGAAGCCGAAGCCGAGTGCCTGAGACACTTCAGGCTCGTACTGCAACGATGCGTCGTTGAGCTTGAGCTTTTCCAGGGATTCGCGCAGTGCTTCGTACTGGTTGGATTCCACCGGATACAGGCCCGCGAACACCTGCGGCTTGACCTCCTTGAAGCCCGGCAGCGGCTCGGCCGCCTTGCGCGCCACGGTGGTGATGGTGTCACCCACCTTGGCCGCCTTCAGTTCCTTGATGCCCGCGATCACGAAACCCACCTGCCCTGCCGACAGCGACTCGCGCGGCAGCGACTTGGGCGAGAACACGCCGACCTGCTCGACCAGGTGCTGCGAGCCGGTGGCCATCAGCAGTACCTTGTCCTTGGGCTTGAGGGTGCCGTTGACCACGCGCACCAGCATCACCACGCCAACGTAGTTGTCGAACCACGAGTCGATGATCAGGGCCTGCAAGGGTGCGCCCGCGTCGCCCTTGGGCGGCGGCACGCGGGCGATCATCGCCTCGATCACGTCCTGCACGCCCAGGCCGGTCTTGGCCGAGCACGGCGTGGCATCCTGGGCGTCGATCCCGATCACTTCCTCGATCTCGCGGATCGCGTTTTCCGGGTCGGCCGACGGCAGGTCGATCTTGTTGAGCACCGGCACCACTTCCACGCCGAGTTCGATCGCGGTGTAACAGTTGGCGACAGTCTGCGCCTCCACGCCCTGGGAAGCATCGACCACCAGCAGCGCGCCTTCGCAGGCGGACAGCGAGCGGCTCACTTCATAGCTGAAGTCGACGTGCCCCGGCGTGTCGATCAGGTTGAGGTTGTAGATCTTGCCGTCGCGCGCCTTGTAGCTGAGCGCCGCGGTCTGGGCCTTGATGGTGATGCCGCGCTCCTTCTCGATGTCCATCGAGTCGAGCACCTGCGCCTCCATCTCGCGATCGGACAGGCCTCCGCAGAGTTGAATGATGCGGTCGGCCAGGGTCGATTTACCGTGGTCGATGTGGGCGATGATCGAGAAGTTGCGGATATGGTCCATCTGATGTTCAGGGGTGCGCCAGTTCGGGCCAGGAGGTGCCCGCATGGGCACGCCTGGCGGCGCAGCAATTATGAACGACCTGGAACTGGCGCCTTGTCGGGCGGGCCCCGCTCCGGTCGCAGGTTGGTGACGCGGACTTTGCGCCAAACTGCAATTTTACCGTATTTTCAAGGACTTCCGTATTGCGAAATGGGCGGCGGATCAAGCCATCACACCACGCCATGCCCCGCAGGGCGCACTTGCGCGCCTTCGACCGGCCGTTCGTCCACTCGCGGGGCCGCATGTGCGGCGAACCACGCTTTCACCCGACTTTCGTCGAGAAAGTAGTGGCACAGTTCCTCGCCAGGGGTAGCCGGGGCCCCAACCATCAGCACAGGCACAAGTTCGCCGAAGCGCGCTTCGGTCGCGGGATCGGTATCCACGTCCACCTCGTGCAGGACAAAGGAAAAATCGCGCCGGAGCGGTTCCAGCGCGATTTTCATGTCTTCGCACAGATGGCAATACCCCCTGCCATACAGTGTGAGATCGGCCATGGCGAGCCGATCAGCGCGAGGACGTTGCGCCCGGACGCAAGGTCAGCACCTGGGTGGCATCGCCGCGGCGGACGAACACAGCGGCAATCTTCGCCTTGTCCAGCCCCTTGACCAGTTCATTGAACTGGCGCGGGCTGGTCACGTCGTTATCGCCCAGCCGCAGGATGATGTCGCCCGGGCGAATGCCGGCACGCATCGCCGGCCCGTCGGACTGCTCGACCTCCACGCCCGACTTGATCTTGAGTTCCTTCAGCTTTGCATCGGGAATTTCGTTGACGATCAGGCCGAGTGCATTGGGCTTGGCCGCCGGCGCGGCGCCGTCGTCGCGCGGTGTATTGCCGCCACGGGTGCGCACCTTGGCATCGGCGTCGAGTTCGGCCACGGTGATCGAAACTTCCCGCGTCGCGCCCTTGCGCCACAGCTGCAGCGGTACGCGCGTGCCCGGCTTGATATCGCCGACCATGCGCGGCAGGTCGGACGCCTTCTCGATGTCACGGCCGTTGAACTTGAGGATGATGTCACCGGCTTCGATCCCCGCCTTCTCGGCAGGGCCTCCGGGTTCGACGCTACCCACCAGCGCGCCCCGGGCTCGGCCCAGGCCGAGCGAGTCGGCGACTTCCTTGGTGACATCGCCGATCGCAACCGCGATACGCCCGCGCGTCACCTTGCCGGTCGCCTTGAGCTGCTCGGTGACACGCATGGCCTCGTCGATCGGGATGGCGAAGGAGATGCCCATATAGCCCCCGCTGCGGCTATAGATCTGGGAATTGATGCCGATGACCTCGCCGCGCAGGTTGATCAGCGGGCCACCCGAGTTACCTGGATTTACCGCCACATCGGTCTGGATGAACGGCAGGTAGTCTCCGGTATCGCGCCCCTTGGCCGACACAATGCCGGCCGTCACGGTGTTGTCGAGGCCAAATGGCGAGCCGATCGCCAGCACCCATTCGCCGGCGCGGACCTTGTCCGAATCGCCGAGCGTGAGCTTGGGCAAGCCGGTCGCGTCGACCTTGAGCAACGCTACGTCGGTACGCTTGTCCGAGCCGATCAGCTTCGCCTTGAACTCCCGCTTGTCGGGCAGCGTGACATAGATGGTTTCCGCATCCGCCACAACATGAGCATTTGTCATCACATAGCCATCCTGGCTGATGACAAACCCGGACCCCACGCCACGGCTCTGCTCCTCGCCCTGCGGCCCCTGCGGCCCTTGCGGCGGCTGGCCGCGGCGCGGGGTGCCCGGAGGCGTGGGCGCGCCCGGCATGGGCACACCAAAGAAACGGCGGAAGAACTCTGCCATCTCGTCGTCTTCGCTGCCGGGAGTACCGCGCGCGCGAACGCGCTCGGTGGTGCGGATATTCACGACGGCCGGGCCGGCTTTTTCCACCAGATCGGTGAAATCGGGCAGGTTATAGGACGGCGCGGCCGCCTGCGCATGGCTCAGCTCGGCGACAAATGGCGCAAAAGCGAGAATGGCAGCCATGAGCACGGTCCGAGCCAAGGCTGGAGATCTTGGTGACATCGTCGACTCCCGGGAGATCAGCGAAACGAGGAAAAAAGCTTGGGCAGCGTGCGCAGCGGACTGGCGGCGGATGCAGGGCAGCGTTCACGCCGCCCCTCCACGCAGCAATCCGGCTTAGTGGCCCTTCGGTGGTTTGTATTCTACCGCCGAGGCAAACAGCCTCACTGTGGCCGGCGGGACTTCGCCCACTACTGTGATCCAGAAATCGGCCACACGGCGCACCACGACCTGGGTAGCACCAAGTGAAGCCACGCCTTCGCGGCGCACGCGCTGCTCGGAAACCGGCTCGATAAATACGGACAAACCGGTCAAGCCATCGCTGTAGACGATCTGGAGCACTTCGAAGACGTTCCCGCGCGGGTTGGCCTGTGGTGCGCGCAACTCCCCAAGTGGCCGGCGAACCTCGCGGATCTTCATGAACCCTTTGACCGGGATCCCGATGCTCCAGCCCTCGTCGGCAATATTGGCAGGCTGGTTGGTCACCTCATAGTGGTTCCAGGCGCCGGAATTCTTGATGGCAGTGAGGATGCGCTGCTTTTCGGAAGGCACTCCGATCTCGACTTGCGAGAAAGCCACCTGCTCCAGCACCTTGCCGCCCTCGCCCAGGGTCTGGGCGCGCATCAGCAGGCCGGAATTCTTCTCGGCCCAAAGACGCACGGCATAGCGCGCGGCGTCATGCGGCTCTAGCGAGAACACTTCGCACTCAACGCCGGCCACGCGCTCGCCGGGAAGCTTGCGCATATCGTAGATATCCAGCACATCGCTCTTGTTGGTGGCCAGGAGCGCCGGAAAACGATCCTTGGCTTCCTGCTTTTCCACCACCACCAGTTTGGCCTCGGGAATCAGGCTGTGCACGATATCGTTCTGGCGCAGCACCTCGCGCGGCTTGCCGTCGAGTGTCTCAAGCCGTTCGTACTCGTTGTTGACGAGATCGCTATAGTGCTGAATGCGCGACGCATGCATCACGCTGCCGCGCTGATAGATCAGCGTGCCAACATAATTCTCGCGCTGGGCCGCGCGGTGGATCTTGTTGAGCCAGGCCGTTGCGTCGCGACGGGCCAGCGTATTGTCCGGCGGCTGCGCAGTTGCTGCAGCCGCAGTCAGACACAAGGCCAGAAAAAAGGACCTGCGAAGGGCCCTAATTCTGTGTGCGCCCGCTACGTTGGCGGGCGACCATCCTTTATGCATGTCCGGCATTATTCCTGCGAATTGTCCTGAGAGAAGTTTGCGCTGTTGGCAACGGTGCGCATCGTGGGCACTACCGCATCAGTTGCAACCGATACGCGGTGGGCACGCAGATATTCGTCCAGACGCGGATCGCGGATCATTTGCGCGCTGTCCGCGGACACGGTCACGATGCCGCCGGCCTTGGGCACGGCGGGTTGCTCTACGCGTGCCACCACGGCATCCGGCGTACCGAGGTCGGCGGAACCGCGCATCTGCGGCACCACCACCCAGCTGACGGCCGCCACCGCGGCAGCGATGGCCGTACCCGGCATCACGCGGCGCACCCACGACGGCTTGAAGAGCATGCGATGTGCTCCCGACGCCTTCGCGACCGCGGGCACCAGCACATGCGGTTCGCTGTCGAGACGGGCGGAAAACCGGGAGAGAAAATCATCGGTCGAGCCGGCATGCGTCAGTTCTTCCGAACGCAGGGCATCGCCAATCAGTTGATAGGAGGTCCAGCTCGCCATGCCCGCCCCGCTCTTCACGAGATCCAACACAGCGCTTACTTCGTGCGGCGCCAGCTCGCCATCCATCAGCACGGAAATCTGCTCCGCCGCTTCCACTACATGAACCGACTGCTTGTGAGCCTGACCCATTTCCCACCCCTAGAAAAACCATTGAACACCGACAATCCCGTCTACTGCCTTGTCGTTTATCGATGCAGGAATAGGCTGCAACGCTGGCCGCACGACATTTTCTTTACCACTGACGACGGCTGACTACTACCATCGTTTGCCCTCTGCCGTTCCCAGCAGCGGACGCAATTTCTCGGCAATCGCCTCGCGCGCCCGGAAGATGCGCGACCGGACGGTGCCGATCGGGCACCCCATGGCTTCCGCGATCTCCTCGTAGCTGAGGCCTTCGATCTCGCGAAGGGTGATGGCGGTGCGCAATTCCTCGGGCAGTGCTTCCATCGCGCGGTTGACCGTCTCGGCCACCTGGCGGGTATGGAGCATCGACTCCGGCGTATTGATATCTCTTAGTTGCTCACCGTCCGCAAAAGTTTCAGCCTCTTCGGCATCGATATCACTGGAGGCCTCCGGCCGGCGCCCCTGGGTCGCCAGATAGTTCTTCGCGGTGTTCACCGCAATCCGGTACAACCAGGTGTAGAACGCCGACTCGCCGCGAAACTGGGGCAAGGCACGATACGCCTTGATAAAGGCGTCCTGTGCCACATCCTCCACTTCGGCCGAATCCCGCACCAAACGCGAAATGAGCCTGATGATCTTGCGGTGGTATTTCACCACCAACAATTCAAAGGCCCGCTTATCGCCTTGCTGGACGCGCTCAACGAGGAGCTGATCGGCTTCGCGTTCGCTCACGAATATTTCACCTGCAGTGTATCTCTTGGTATCGTCTTCACGACAAACGTTGTATTTTACCTACGTAGCTCGGCGCACGGTCAGTGCGGTGCAACGCATATTGTGATGGATGCTCGAAACAGCCGCGCATCAACTGGCCTCGCCTGTCGCCTGGCAGTCACGCTGCGCAACGCGGAGAGTACGTCTGAGCGCCCGCAAGGCGCCGGTGTCCACGAGCACACGGCTGACCACCAGCACCCGAGGGGGATGTCCGGTCACCGGTTCCAGGGCGAGCACCAGGGCCAACTCGCCCAATTCCCAACTGGACTCGACACGCGCCACCGCGCGGCGGCCATCCGGCAAGCCAACAAGGATGCCTGGCCGGCCCGTGCGATCCCGTCCTTGCGCCAGGCCGTCGTAGGTACACGCGGCGCCGCACCAAAGTGCGTGCCAGTGCCATGTGAGCCAACCGCACAACGCAGCGATGCCGAGCAGCGCCAGCCATTGCGGCAAACTCCAGCCTTGCGCAGACCGCCCCAGTTCGTGCATCCCTTGCCGGGCAAGCAACGCGAACGTTGTGAGCTCGCAGGCAAGAAACAGCGCCAAAACCCACCGCAAAGGATGGGCCTTGACTGAACTCCATGGTGTCGCCACCCGGCGCACGCCGGGTTCAGGCGCGCCGGAAGACAAGCGTGCCGTTGGTGCCGCCGAAGCCGAAGTTATTCTTCACCGCCACATCGATCTTCAGGTCGCGTGCCGTGTTAGCCACGTAATCCAGGTCGCACTCGGGATCCTGGTTGAAGATATTGATGGTCGGCGGCGACACCTGGTGGTGCAGCGCCAGTACGGTGAACACCGACTCGAGGCCGCCGGCGCCGCCCAACAGGTGGCCGGTCATCGACTTCGTTGAATTGACCGCCACCTTGTAAGCGTGATCGCCAAGGGCAAGCTTGATGGCTTCGCTCTCGTTCTTGTCGCCCAACGGAGTCGAGGTACCGTGCGCATTCAGATAACCGACTTCGTCCGCATTGACGCCAGCGTCCTTGAGGGCGTTGACCATGCAGCGGCGCGGGCCATCCATATTGGGTGCCGTCATGTGGTAAGCGTCGCCACTCATGCCGAAGCCAATCAGCTCGGCATAGATCTTGGCGCCACGTGCCTTGGCCGACTCATACTCTTCGAGCATGACCACACCGGCACCCTCGCCCAGCACGAAGCCATCGCGATCCTTGTCCCACGGGCGGGACGCGGCAGCGGGGTCGTCGTTGCGGGTCGACAGCGCGCGTGCCGCGGCGAAACCGCCGATGCCGAGCGGCGACACCGTGGATTCCGCGCCGCCGGCCAGCATGACGTCCGCATCGCCCGCCTGGATCAGCCGGGCCGCCAGGCCGATGCTGTGCAGGCCGGTGGTGCAAGCCGTTACCGCGGCCAGGTTGGGGCCCTTCAGTCCATGGATGATGGACAGGTGGCCCGAGATCATGTTGATGATCGAGCCTGGCACGAAGAACGGGGAGATCCGGCGCGGACCACGATTGGTCAGCTCGGCGTGGGTGTCCTCGATCATCGGCAGGCCGCCGATGCCCGAGCCAACGAGCACGCCGATGCGCTCTGCATTGGCTTCGGTCACTTCGTAGCCGCTATCCTTCAGCGCCTGCGAGCCCGCTGCGATGCCATAGTGGATGAACGTATCCATATGGCGGGCTTCCTTGGCCGGGATGTAATCCTCGGCATTGAAGCCCTTCACTTCGCCGGCAAAATGCACGGCAAGCGCGGAATGATCGAATTTGGTAACGGTGGCGATGCCAGACTTGCCGGCAACCAGGTTGGCCCAGCCTTCGGCAACCGTGTTTCCGACCGGAGACACAAGGCCAAGCCCAGTGACGACGACGCGACGACGGCTCACTATGATTTCCTACGGGTACGTGAAGCAGAACTGGAAAATGAATCGGAACTGGCCAACGGCCGGCGCCGGGCTACGCCGATGCCGGCGTAGCCGTACCAATTGTGCTTCTTCGAACAAACGAAAGCCACAGAAAACAGCGCGGTGAGCCCATGGGCCTCGCGCCTGCCTTCTGTGGCTCGGAATTCAGATACGACAGGCTCAGGCCTTGACGTGTGCGGTGGCGTAATCGATTGCCTGTTGCACGGTCGTGATCTTTTCGGCTTCCTCATCGGGAATTTCCATGCCGAATTCATCTTCCAACGCCATCACGAGTTCAACCGTGTCGAGCGAATCCGCGCCCAGGTCGTTCACGAACGAGGATTCGTTCTTGATGTCTGCCTCGGCGACGCCGAGTTGTTCTGCCACGATTTTCTTGACGCGTTGTTCGATATTGTCCATGTAACCCTCCAGGGAAGTTCGACAAAAAGTGGGCGCATTTTAGCAGGTTTGGGCCACAAAAATGCCCCCTGCCGTCTATTGCAAGAACAGCGCCCGATCAGTTTTAAAAATAACCACTTCGCGCGGCTTTTGTCGGCTTCTCCTTCGAACCCGACACCACGCAAGGCGATCAATTCATGTACATGCCACCATTCACATGGAGCGTCGTACCTGTAATGTAGGCCGCTTGAGGGCCCGCCAGGAAGGCGACCGCATGCGCGATATCTTCCGGCTGCCCGAGACGGCCCAGGGGAATCTGGGTCTTCAGTGCCGCATGCTGCTCATCCGACAGGACCTTGGTCATGTCGGTGTCGATAAAGCCAGGCGCCACGCAGTTCACAGTCACGTTCCGGCTGCCGATTTCGCGCGCCAGTGCGCGGCTCATGCCTTCGACGCCGGCCTTGGCGGCCGCATAGTTCATTTGCCCGGGGTTGCCTGTCGAGCCGACCACCGAGGTGATATTGATGATACGGCCGCCGCGCGCCTTCATCATCGGGCGCAGCACGGCGCGCGACAAGCGGAACACCGCCGTCATGTTGGTCTCGACAACCGCGCTCCAGTCGTCGTCTTTCATGCGCATGGCGAGTTGGTCCTGGGTAATACCGGCGTTGTTCACCAGAATACCGAGGCTGCCATGCGTCTTGACGAGTTCGTCGATCAGCGCTTCGGAAGCCGCCGCATCATTGACGTTGAGCACGGCTCCGCGGCCCTTGCCGCCGGCTGCCGCCAGGTATTCGCTGATCGCGGCGGCCCCCGCCTCGCTGGTGGCGGTACCGACCACCGTGGCGCCCTGGGCGGCCAGCTCCAGCGCGATGGCGCGGCCGATTCCGCGCGATGCGCCGGTCACCAGCGCGACCTGGTTTTCCAGAAATTTCGTCATTGCCTTGGTCCTTATTTACTTCAGCAGCGCCAGCGTGTCCTGCAGGGAGGCCGGATCGAAGATCGCCCCGCCCACCAGGTTGCCGTCGATGCGCTTGGTCATGCCCGCCAGCACTTTGCCCGGACCGCACTCGATCACGTGGGTCACGCCCTCGGCTGCAATCTTCTGCACGCATTCGACCCAGCGCACCGGAGCTGCCGCCTGGCGAACCAGCGCGTCCTTGATGGCTTCCGGATCATTGACGATGGCCACGTCAACGTTGTTGACCAGCGGAATGGACGGTGCGGCGAACGTCATGCCCGCCATGCGCTCACGCAGGCGGTCCGAAGCAGGCTTGAGCAGCGAAGAATGGAACGGCGCCGAAACCGGCAGCGGCAGCGCACGCTTGGCGCCGCGCGCCTTGGCCATTTCACAGGCCTTTTCCACAGCGGCCTTGTTGCCGGCGATCACCACCTGCGAAGGCGCGTTGAAGTTCACCGCCTCGACCACGCCGGCTCCTGCAGCCGACGCCTCGGCGCAGGCCGCGCGCACGTCGTCGTCGGACAGACCAAGGATGGCTGCCATGCCGCCCTCGCCCACCGGCACGGCTTCCTGCATGGCCTGCGCGCGAAAACGCACCAACGGCACCGCATCGGCAAAGGAAATCACCCCGGCAGCCACCAGTGCGGAGTATTCACCCAGGCTATGGCCGGCGACCAGGGCAGGCGCTGCACCGCCAGCGTCGAGCCAGGCACGGTAAATGGCCACCGCGGCGGTCAACATGACCGGCTGCGTGTTGGTCGTGAGGTTAAGTTCCTCGGCCGGGCCCTCGGCGATCAGGTGGCCCAGGTCCTGGCCGAGTGCCGCGGACGCCTCGTCCAGAGTGGCTCGGACTACCGCATTGTCGGCGAATGCATTGAGCATCCCGACTGCCTGCGAGCCCTGCCCTGGGAATACAAAGGAGAATTTCATCGCAATCGAATCGTAAAGATGGATACCGCAGGACCGGCGCGACGAAGCAACATCGCGGCGCCGGCCCGGATTTTACATGCGCAGCAGTACCGCGCCCCAGGTGAAGCCCCCGCCCACGCCTTCCATCAGCACGTGGTGTCCCGCGCCGATGCGGCCATCGCGCACCGCCACATCGAGTGCCAGGGGGATCGAGGCGGCCGACGTATTGCCGTGCTCGTGCACCGTCGCCACCATGCGCTCGGCCGGCAGGCCAAGCTTCCTGGCGGTGCTTTGCATGATGCGGATATTGGCCTGGTGCGGGATCAGCCAGTCTACTTTTTCGGCCGGGAACTGCGCGCCGGCGAGCGCTTCGCGCGCCACCTTGTCGAGCACCGTGACCGCGAGCTTGAACACTGCCTGGCCGTCCATATGCAGGAACGGGTTGCCGGTGATATTGCCGCCCGAGACATTGCCCGGCACGCAGAGGATGTCCACGTGGCTACCGTCGGAGTGCATTGCCGAAGACAGGATGCCGGGCTCCTCGGAAGCCGACAGCACGACCGCGCCGGCGCCGTCGCCGAACAGCACGCAGGTGGTGCGGTCGTTAAAGTCTAGAATGCGCGAGAACACTTCCGAGCCAATCACCAGCGCATTGCGGTGCGAACCGCTACGGATGAATTTTTCGGCGGTGGCCAGCGCATAGACAAAACCGGAGCACACCGCCTGCAGGTCGAACGCCGCGCAGTTGTTGGTGATGCCAAGCTTCTGCTGCACCAGGCAGGCGGTGCTGGGGAAGACGAAATCGGGTGTGGAAGTGGCAACGATGATCAGGTCGATGCTCTGGCGATCGATGCCGGCAGCTTCCAGCGCACGCTCCGCCGCCTTGACGGCGAGGTCGCTGCTGGTGACATCCGGCTCGGCCCAATGGCGGGCCGAGATGCCACTGCGCGAAAAGATCCATTCGTCGCTGGTCTCGATGCCCTTCTCAGCCAGTTGCGCCGCGATATCTTGGTTAGTGACGCGCCGCGGAGGCAAATAGCTCCCGGTCCCGATGATTTTTGCGTAGCTTGTCATGTAATGTCGGATCGATCGTCTGGCCGCGGGTCGTCGCCCGCGGCATCTACATCAAGACCTCAGGCGGCGTGCGGGCTTGGACTGGAATCCTCGGCGCCTGACTGCGGGCCGGTAGCCGGAGTGCTGTTACCTGACTTGTTGGCGAAAGCCTGAATGGTGCGTTCGATCACACCATTCCTGGCCGCATCATACCCGCGTTTGATAGCCCACTCAAAAGCGTGCGCGTCGGCGGAACCATGACTTTTGATGACCAGCCCGCGCAGACCGAGCAGGGAAGCGCCGTTGTAGCGCGCCGGGTCCAGGCGCCGGGACAACCGCTTGAGCACCGGCAAAGCCAGGACCGCCAGCAGCTTGGTGAACCACGAACGCGTGAATTCTTCCTTGATCATGTTGGCGATCATCTTGGCCAGCCCTTCGCTGCTCTTCAGCGCGACGTTGCCGACGAAGCCATCGCACACGACGATATCGGTGGTGCCCTTGAAGATGTCGTTGCCTTCCACGTTGCCGTAGAAGTTGAGTTCCGAAGCGCGCAGCAGTTCGCCGGCACGCTTCACCACATCGTTGCCCTTGATCACTTCCTCGCCAATGTTCAGCAGGCCGACGCTGGGACGTTCCTTATGATCCACCACGGCAACCATGGCCTCTGCCATGCGCGCGAATTGCAGCAGGTGCTCGGGCTCGCAATCGGCGTTGGCACCGAGATCGAGCACCGTGGTGCCCCAGCCCTGCTCATTGGGAATGGTGGTGGCAATCGCCGGACGCTCGATGCCCTCGAGCGTCTTGAGCACATAGCGCGACACCGCCATCAGCGCTCCGGTATTGCCCGCCGAGATGCAGGCGCCCGCCAGGCCCTCTTTCACCTGGGTCACGGCCACGCGCATGGAAGAGTCTTTCTTCCTGCGCAGCGCCACCTCGACCGGGTCATCCATGGTGATGACCTCAGTCGCGGTCACGATGCGCACACGGGGGTGATCAAGCGCGTGCAACTTCTTTAGCTGAGGCTCGATGCTTTCCCGCAAGCCGACCAGCACCACTTCGGCGTCGCTATGGCTGGAGAGAAAACTGATCGCCGCTGGTACCGTCACAGAGACACCGTGATCGCCACCCATGCAGTCGATAGCTAGTTTGATCGTCATTGTTTCCTGGTGCAGAAGCGCTTGTCGGCGTGACGTTAAGACCTGGCTCCCTGGCCGGAGGCATCGCCCTGACCGGCCGGCGGCAACCCGACCGCCTCCCGGAGCGCTCGACGGCGGGCGAGATCTGACGCCCCTCCGGCCGCCGTACATGGCCTCGGCCAGGCACTCGGCTTGAGCAAGCGGCGCAAGTCGGCCTGGTGGAAGCCTGCGCTACGGCTTGCGCTGCGAGCGCGCAACAAAAAAGCGGCAACGATTTTGCCGCTTTTTTGTTTTTGACCTACCAACGTGCGCGTACGAGACGCAAAGTCACGCCGAACGATCTGTCAGTCGTTCTTGGTCTTGATGACCTTGCGGCCACGATAGTAGCCGTTCGGGCTCACGTGGTGACGCAGGTGGGTCTCGCCCGTGGTCGGCTCCACTGCCAGCGCTGCCGCCGTCAGATGGTCGTGCGAGCGATGCATGCCGCGCTTGGAGGGCGACTTCTTGTTCTGTTGAACTGCCATGATGACTCCTTCGAGAATTTTTCAATGGTAACACACGCATCCCGCACGAGGCGTAGCCGGGCCCGGCCGGATGCTGATCCTGGTGCCTTGAACTCGCTGCCCGATGCCGGCGAACCGGCTTCAGTGCTTCGTTTTCAGGCCGGCCAGCGCCGCAAAGGGCGAAGGCCGTTTTTCTTCTTCCAGCGGGACCTCGGCTTCAGGTTCCGCCTGTCCGTCCACCCCGGTCACAAGGCTTTCGTGAACCGTGGGGCAAACGTCATGCTTGGGAGCTACCGGCAAGGCCAGCAGCACTTCATCTTCAATCAGCGTCAGCAGGTCGAAGCGCCGGGAACCGACGATCACATCAATCTCGTCGTCGTCCATGGGTGCCGCGTCGGCATCTTCCTCGCTGGCGACCACCTCGAAGCACATGTCCGTGGCGATCGCCTGGGCATAGATCCCCAGGCAACGCTGGCAATCCAGCCACACCTGGCCATTCACGGTCAGGTCGACGTAAAGGTGCTGCGTTGCCGGCGTACCGGGTTCGCTCGCTTCTTCCTCGACAAAGCCGGTGAGCGAGTAGCTGAAGACCTCGTCCGGCGCCGACACTGGCGCATGCGCGGCGGTCTCGGCTATGATGCGCGGCAAATCGCGCGCCGCGACTTCGCCGGTGGCTTCGCCACCAGCGCGGCAAAATGCGAAGAGATCGAGCGCGCGCGGGTCAATCGGCTGGGTCATGTCTTATCGTGCCGTCTTGCCGGGGCATCCCGGGCATCGCGGTTTCGACCGCTGTTTCGACGCATACACCATCGAAACGTGACCCGGGCGCCGCACAAAACCGGTATACACACGGATTTGCGCCGGACTTGCTTGGCTAAACGCGAGATTATACGTCGATTTTTCTGCCGCGGTCAAAATTTTGGAAGACGGCCATACGCCGCTTTCCCTTTTCGCTCAACTACTTATGTCGCAATCCTCCCGCCCCACCCTGATCCTAGGCTCCAGTTCGCCGTATCGGCGCGAATTGCTGCAGCGCCTGCGCATCCCTTTCGAGGTAGCGACGCCGGACATCGACGAAAGCCCGCTGACCGGCGAAAGCCCGGAAGCCACGGCCCTGCGGCTCTCTCGCGGCAAGGCCCAGGCCATTGCCGAACGGCATCCAGGCGCGCTGGTCATTGGCTCCGATCAAGTGGCCACGCTGGATGGCAGGCAAATCGGCAAACCCGGTTCGCACGCGCAGGCACTGGCACAATTGCAGTTGATGCGAGGCCGTACCGTCACTTTCCATTCCGCACTGTGCCTGCTTGACGGCCGCAACGGTGAAGCCCAGCTAGCGGATGTCCAGACCCGCGCCACCTTCCGTGAGCTTCCCGACCACGAACTGGACGCCTACCTACGCATCGAGCGCCCCTACGACGTGGCGGGCAGCGCAAAATCCGAAGGCCTGGGCATCGCCCTGCTCTCGCACATGGAATCGGACGATCCCACCGCGCTGGTAGGCTTGCCGCTAATTGCACTGACGACCATGCTGCGCCAGGCCGGCTACCCCTTTTTCCTGGACTAAGCTCTCAGCCGGCGCGCGCCGACAACACAGACGAAACACGAGAACCCAAGCATGAGCGGCATCCTATATTTGATCCCCAACACCCTGGGAAAGCGCGACGAGACGGATCCCCTGCCGGACGTGATTCCGGCGGGCGTTCAGCAAATCGCCGCGGGGCTGGATTACCTGGTGGCGGAAAACGCCAAGACAGCTCGCGCTTTTCTGAAGAAGCTGGGCGAGACCTGCCCGCTGGCCAGGCCGATCCAGCAGATCGAGATTCGCGAACTCAACGTCAACACGCGCGACGGCGCCCTGGCCGACCTGCTGGCCCCGATCCGCGCGGGCCGCGACGGTGGCCTGCTATCCGAAGCCGGCGTGCCGGCGGTGGCCGATCCCGGCGCCAACCTGGTGCGGCTGGCCCATGCCAAAGGTGTGCGCGTACGGCCGCTGGTTGGGCCGAGCTCGATCCTGCTGGCCGTGATGGCGTCCGGCCTGAACGGCCAGAGCTTTGCCTTCAACGGCTACCTGCCGGTGGACGCTGGCGAACGCGCCAGGCGGCTGCGCGAACTGGAGCAGCTTTCACGCAAGGCACACCAGACCCAGGTCTGGATCGAGACACCCTACCGCAATGGCCCCCTGCTTGAAGCCATGCGCCAGCATTGCGCCGGCACCAGCCTGCTGTCGATCGCGGTGGACCTGACCTTGCCGAGCGAAACGATCGTAACCCTGCCGATTTCCGATTGGCGTCCTGAGCGGCTGGAACTGAACAGACGGCCGGCCATCTTCTCGCTGCTGGCGGCCTGAAGACAAGGCGGAGAAACGAAATGTGGGGCGCAAGCGCCCCACATTTCTTGCGGTAGGTCCGATTAGCGAATGGCTTGCACGTGCGAGCCAAACAACATGGTCTTCATCGCCGCCGTACCCATCGCCGCGCCGAAGCGCTTGGCTACCCGCTCCGCGATGTTCTCCTTGACGGTGTAGTCCACAATGTCCTCGGCCTTGAACAGATCCCGCGCCACGTAGTCGGCGTTGCCCAGCCCGTCGGCCAGGCCCAACTCGACACTGCGCTCGCCGGACCAGAACAAGCCGGAGAAAAGATCCGGGTCCTCCTTCAGGCGATCGCCACGACCTTCCTTGACCACATCGATGAACTGCTGATGGATCTGCTTGAGCATGGTCTCGGCAAATTGTTTCTGCCTCGGCACTTGCGGCGAGAAGGGATCGAGCATGCCCTTGTTGGCGCCGGAGGTGTAAAGCCGGCGTTCCACGCCAAGCTTGTCCATCAGGCCGGTGAAGCCGAAACCATCCATCAGCACGCCGATCGAACCCACGATGCTGGCCTTGTCGACATAAATCTTGTCCGCCGCCGCCGCCACGTAGTAACCGCCCGAGGCGCAGATTTCCTCCACCACTACGTAAAACGGCTTGGACGGATAGAGGGTCCGCAGGCGGCGGATTTCATCGTTGATCATGCCGGCCTGTACCGGTGAGCCGCCCGGAGAATTGATCTTCAGGATGATGCCCGCGGCATTGGTGTCGGCGAATGCAGCCTGCAAGGCGGCGTTGATCGATTCAGCGCTGGCTGGCGTACCGGCGGCGATCTCGCCGTCGAGCGACACCATTGCCGTATGGCGGCCACTAGTGGCGATGCCGCCGTCGCCCTTGAAGTCGAAAATGGTGAAGAAGAGCAGCGCCAGCAGGGCTAACCCGACAAAACGGAAAAAGATCCGCCACCGACGCGCGGCACGCTGCTCGCGCAAGGTCGCCATCAGCACCTTTTCCAGCACATCCCGCTCCCAGCCCGTGCCAGTCGGGACTGGCCCGACTTCGCGGCCGGCCAGGCGCTCCTTGCGCTGGCTGGCTTCTTTTTGTGTGGCCGCATCCCCGGCGCGCAAGTCTTGCTCCAACGGAAAATCAGCCTGGGAAGCGGTCTCCAGCCGATCCTCCGCCCCGGCGCTGGTAGGAGCAGCCGGATCCGGCGTCTTGCCAGACTCGTCCTGAGGCGGTTTTTGCTGTTCAGTCATGCAGTTGGCTCTTGATTAGGAATAGGTCGGCGTCTGCTTGCCGGCTAGCCAGCGGGGACTTCGTATGGGCTTTCCGGGAACCAGTACACATTGCCGTCATGTTCCTCGACGCGCAGCTTCGACAACGAAGCGCCCCGGCAAGGCCCACCCAGGCACAAGCCACTGTCCGGCGCATAAATCGCGCCATGTGTCGCGCACATCAAGTATAGGCCCGAGGACTCGAAAAACTGTCCCTCCTGCCAATCGAGCTCCATCGGCACGTGGGCGCACTGGTTCAGGTAGCCATGGACACCGCCCCCGAAGCGCACGACAAACGCGCCAACAGGACGGCCACCCATTTCGACCATGAAGCGCACCCCGGCGCCGCCTTCAGCCAGGTCTTCAGTTGCGCATAAGCGGCGCTGCCCGGACATGCCGGCAACCGCCGCGTCAGGCATGTGTCAACAGCCAGTCTTGCAGATCGGCGATCGAGGATGCGCAATGCAGCGGCGCCATTGCACGCAAGGCGTCCGCCGGGTGGGCACCATAGCCGACACCGATCCCTGCCGCGCCGGCATTGGCCGCCATCTGCAGGTCATGGGTAGTATCGCCAATCATGACCGTGCGCTCCATATCCTGCCCCAGTTCCCTGGCCAGCTCTTGCAGCATGGCCGGGTGAGGCTTGGAAAAGGTTTCGTCCGCGCAGCGCGTACCGTCGAACAGACGGACCAGGCCGGTAGCCTCCAGGGCGCGCTGCAGGCCAACGCGGGTCTTGCCCGTTGCCACGCCAAGAAAATAGTGCTCTGCGTGCAATGCCTCCAGCATCTCGCGAACCCCATCGAACAGCACCAGTTCCGCGTCGCGGGTCAGGAAGTGGAAGCGATAGCGCTCTGCCAGCTTGGGATAGTCAGCGGGATCGAGCGTGGGCACCGCATAGGACAGCGCATCCTTGAGCCCCAGCCCGATCACATGGCTGGCCGCGCTGTCGTCGGGTACCGGCAGGCCAAGGTCGCGGCTGGCTAGCTGGATGCACTTGGCGATGGTCGGGGTGGAATCCATCAGGGTTCCATCCCAGTCGAACACGATCAGGTCGAAGCGTTGCCTGGCCATTGATTTCCTCATGGGCGCCTTAGTCGCGGGCGCGCTGGTTACGTGCTTGCTGCAGGAAGGTTTCGCACTCCGGCGGCATGGGTGCAACGACAGTGATGATTTCACCACTTACCGGATGTGTAAAGGTCAGGCTATGCGCGTGCAGGAACATGCGCTTGAGCCCGGGATTGGCACCGCTGCGGGCCAGCGCCTTGTTCAGGGCGAAATCGCCGTATTTTTCGTCGCCGAGGATAGGGAAGCCGGAATGCGCCAGGTGGACCCGGATCTGGTGCGTCCGCCCCGTCTTCAGCTCGGCCTCGAGCAGGGTGAAGCCCGGCATGACTTCAAGCCGGTTGAACACGGTATGCGAGGCAATCCCGTCGTCCTGCACGCGTACCCGGCGCTCTCCCTCGGCGGTGGTGTATTTAAATAGTGGCAGCTTCACGTGCTGCCGGGCATTCTCGAAGTGCCCTGCCACGCACGCGAAGTATCGCTTGTCCAGCGCGCTGCCGCGCATCTGTTCATGGAGGTTGACCAGCGCCGAGCGCTTCTTCGCCAGCACCAGCAGGCCGGAGGTCTCGCGATCGAGGCGGTGCACGAGTTCAAGGAACTTGGCCTGCGGGCGCGCCCGCCGCAACTGCTCGATCACGCCAAACGCCACGCCGGACCCGCCGTGCACGGCCACGCCGGCAGGCTTGTTGATCACCAGCAGGTAATCATCCTCGAAGACAACCGGGAAACTGGCCGGCGGCACGAATTTGCCGCCATCAGGTGCCGGAGTCGCGACCCGCATGGGCGGAATCCGCACGACATCGCCAAGCTGCAGGCGATAAGTCGCATCGACCCGCCCCTTGTTGACCCGCACTTCCCCCGACCTCAGGATGCGGTAGACATGACTCTTCGGCACCCCTTTCGAGAGCTTCAGCAGGAAGTTGTCGATCCGCTGGCCATCGGCCTCGTCGCCGATTGTTACGTACGCCACCTGGGGCCCGGCCGCGGCGGGCCGCACCTCTTTTTCAATTTGATGGCGTAACTCATTCATTTTCAATATAATTTCCTCGCTGTTCCGGCCAAAGACCGGCAGCGCAAGTCAGGTGTAGGCGATTCGTCGTATTTTACACTTCGGGTTGCCGCCAGCCCTGCCAGCCTCCGGCTTCTTTGCGTACAACGCGAGCCCCGGGCTGGTGAATGGCAGCAAAAACGCAGCACGCACGGTATCGCCCGCGCAGGAAGTCGCCCAAAGGCAACTTCGGCGCTGACGGCGGTCACGTGGGAATGTAGTGTTCAGGTAGAACAGAATTTGATAGTGGATGCCCTCCCGGCATCCACTCTGGTGAGAGAAGTCCCGCCCGCACCGGGAAACGGTGCCGCCGGCATGCTTCCAACGCCGCCTGACTAGTTATACCGGCGCCCGGTCGCAGAACTCCAAGAAGTAGTAGGTGCGCCCGCCAGGAGATGTCAGGTAGCGAAGCAGCATTGCCGTGACGACAAACTTGCTCTTTGACGCGTCTAGGCCTTCCGCGGCCGGCCGCGATGCGACGGCGCCCCTTTGCGCCCGCGTTGCCGCCATGCCAGCCGGAAACCCGCCGGATCGCTGCGAAGAGCAGCTTGCCGGCGTTCTCTCCGACCATGCGGACGGCGCTTTCGACGTCGTTACCTCTCTTTCACCCGCGCCCAGCCGGCCGCGCCCATTTGCGCGCCGGCGCTTTCGGCAATTCTCGCGCCCTCACTCGCTCCCTCGCGTGCTCCACGGAACGCCGCGGGCACCGCATGCCGGTGCAATCCTCGGCATTGAGTGAGGTAATGCGATGAAACGCATGCTTTTTAACGCGACGCAGCAGGAAGAATTGCGCGTCGCCATCGTCGACGGTCAGAAACTGATCGATATCGACATCGAAGCTGCCGGGCGCGAACAGCGCAAGGGCAACATCTACAAGGGTGTCATCACCCGTATCGAACCGTCGCTGGAGGCCTGCTTCGTCAACTACGGCGAAGAACGCCATGGCTTCCTGCCCTTCAAGGAAGTGGCCCGCGCCTTCTTCAAGGAAGGCGTGGACGTGCGCAACGCACGCATCCAGGACGCGCTGCACGAAGGTCAGGAACTGATCGTCCAGGTGGAAAAGGAAGAGCGCGGCAACAAGGGCGCGGCGCTGACCACCTTTATCTCGCTGGCCGGCCGCTACCTGGTACTGATGCCCAACAACCCGCGCGGCGGTGGTGTATCGCGCCGCATCGAGGGCGAGGACCGCCAGGAACTGCGCGAGACCATGGGCCAGCTGACCGTGCCCGAGGGCATGAGCATCATTGCCCGCACCGCCGGCATCGGCCGCTCGGCCGAAGAGCTCCAGTGGGACCTGAACTACCTGCTGCAACTGTGGAAGGCCATCGACGGCGCCGCCGGCGACAACAAGGCCCCGCTGCTGATCTATCTCGAATCCAGCCTGGTGATCCGCGCCATCCGCGATTACTTCCAGCCGGATATCGGCGAGATCCTGATCGACACCGACGAAATCTACGAGCAGGCCCGCGCCTTCATGAGCGTGGTCATGCCCGACAATATGAACCGCGTGAAGAAGTACCGGGACGATGTCCCCCTCTTCTCGCGTTTCCAGATCGAGCACCAGATCGAATCGGCGTACTCGCGCATGGTGATGTTGCCCTCGGGCGGCGCCATCGTGATCGACCATACCGAGGCATTGGTATCGGTGGACGTGAACTCGGCCCGCGCCACCAAGGGCGCCGACATCGAGGAAACCGCGCTGCGCACCAACCTCGAAGCCGCCGACGAAATCGCTCGCCAGTTGCGCCTGCGCGACCTGGGCGGCCTGATCGTGATCGACTTTATCGACATGGAAGCCAGCAAGGCGCAGAAGGACGTGGAAACGCGCCTGAAGGATGCCCTGCGCCATGACCGCGCCCGCGTGCAGATGGGCAAGATCAGCCGCTTCGGCCTGATGGAACTGTCGCGCCAGCGCCTGCGCCCGTCGCTGTCGGAAGGCTCGCACATCACTTGCCCGCGCTGCAACGGCACCGGCCATATCCGCGATACCGAATCTTCCGCCCTGCAGGTCCTGCGCATCATCCAGGAAGAAGGGATGAAGGAAAACACCGCCGCCATCCACTGCCAGGTACCGGTGGAAGTGGCAGCGTTCCTGCTCAACGAGAAGCGCCAGGACATCAACCTGATCGAAATGCGGTTCAAGGTCAATGTGCTGCTGATCCCCAACAAGCACCTCGAGACCCCGCACTACAAGCTGGAGCGCCTGCGTCACGACGACCCGCGCCTGGAAGACAGCACCGCCAGCTACAAGATGGCCGAGGCTGCCGCCAAGGAACTGGAAGCCGACACCAGCTACAGCAGCCGCAAGAAGGAAGATGCCAAGCCGCGCCAGGAAGCTGCGGTCAAGGGCATTACCCCAGAACAGCCAGCGCCGGTTTCGGTACCGCGCGCCGAGCGCGCGCCGCGCCCGGAAGCCGCTCCCGCACGTCCGGCACCGGCCACCCAGCCGGTGGTCGGCGGCGGCTTCATGGGCTGGCTCAAGAGCCTGTTCGGCGCCAAGCCGGCAGCGCCCGCCGCCGAACCGGCCAAGCCGGTGGACGCGGAACAACGCAGCGCGGAGAGCCGTCGCGAGCGCGGCCAGCGTGGTGAACGCGGCGAAGGCCGCGGCGAGCGTGGCCAGCGCGGCGAACGCGGTGGCGAACGCGGCGAGCGCCAAGGCCGCGGCCAGCGCGCACCCCAGGAACGTGGTGAGCGCGCCGAACGCGGCGCGGAACGTGGTGAACAGCGCACCGAACGGGGCGAACGCGCCGAGGCGCGAGGTGAACGTGGCGAGCGAGGCGAACGCGGTGAACGCGGTGAACGTAGTAGCCGCGCCCCGCGCCAGGCTGCACTGGAAGTCCAGCCGGCCCGCCAGCCCGAGGGCACACCTGCCGAGCGTACGGAAGGCCGTGGCGAAGGCCGCCGTGACCGTAACCAGGAACGCCGCGAGCGCCAGCGCGACCGCCAGCGTGAGCGCGGCGACGCACCGCGCGAAGGCGAAGCCAGCGAAAGCCTGGCGGCCGAAGCCCTTGGCACCGCAGCGGTAGCCGCCGCCGTGGCAGCCCCCGCCGTAGCGGCGCCGGTTGCCTCGCACGACGACGCCGAAAACGTTCGCACCGACCTGCAGGATGCTACTGAAGGCAGCGAGAATGGCGAAGGCGAAGAACGCCGCCGCCGCAATCGCCGTGGCCGCAATCGCTACCGCCGCGAGCGTGACGATAGCGCCCAGGCCAACGAAAGCGGTGAAAGCGAAGACTCGGGCGAAGTCCGTGAAATCGCCGCACCGGCCGTTGTCGCTGAAGCTGTCGTGGTGGAAGCCACCACCGTGGTGGTCGCCGAATCCGCTCCCAGCGTCCCGGCCTACCAGCCTGTCGAGGCTGCGGTGGTGATGCCGGAGCCGGTCGCGCCTGTTGCAACACCTGTATCGGCGCCGGTCGCTGAACCGGTCATCGAAACGGTACCTGAACCGGTGGTCGAAGCGGCTGTTGCCAGCCCGGTCGCCTACGAACCCGCACCCGCCGTGGCGGAACCCGCCGCACCGGCGCCTGCTGTCGTGGCACCCGCTGTCGAAGTGCCGGTGGTCGCACCCGCCGCAGCTCCGGCCCCGGTACCGGCTGCAGCCCCCGTCGTAGCGGCAGCCGCCGCGCCGGTGGCCGTGGAAAGCCTGCAACCGATGCTGGCTTCGGCCGGTCTCGAGTGGGTCAACACCGACGTCAGCAAGCTGCGCGCCGCGCAGGAAGCGGCCGCCAGCATCCCCCCGGCACCGCGCGTCGTGCGGGAGCGCAAGCCCCTGCCGCCGCTGCCGGAAGGTCCGATGATTCTGGTCGAGACCGCCGGCGATAACGCGGCTGCGACGCAACAGAAGTAAACGGCACCCTCGCGGGTACCAGGGAAAGGGACGGCGCAGCCGTCCCTTTTTTCGTGTCCGCGCCGGATCGGCGAGGCTCGCCCGCGTATTTCCAGGTCCTGCGCATGGTGACGCCGGCGCTACCATGCCCGGCTCGGCTAGAATGACAATTAGATGGCACCGCCACGATGGTGCCCCGAACGGGCGCTGCTTGCCCCCACGCGACCGCGCCAAAGCCGCCCGTCACCGCATTGCCACGTCCCAGGCCATGACCGAATCCGTCATTCCCATTTTCGATCTGCGCGACCATCGCTACCGTTCGATGACGCCCAGCATCCCGGACGAGCTCGCCGCCCCGTCCGGACTGGTTGCCGACACCCGCGGCAGGCCGCTGCACGATTTGCGCATCTCGGTCACGGACCGCTGCAATTTCCGTTGCGTGTATTGCATGCCCAAGGAAGTGTTCGACAAGGACTACACCTTCCTGCCGCATTCCGAGTTGCTGAGCTTCGAGGAGATCGAGCGAGCCGCCCGCCTGTTCGTTGCGCACGGCGTGGAGAAGATCCGCCTGACGGGCGGAGAGCCGCTGTTGCGCAAGAACATCGAGAAGCTGGTGGAGATGCTCGCGCGCATCGAGACGGTTTCGGGCAAGCCGCTCGACCTCACCCTCACCACCAATGCTTCGCTGCTTGCCCGCAAGGCGCGCTCGTTGCGCGACGCGGGCCTGTCGCGCGTGAGCGTGAGCCTGGACGCCATCGACGACGCCACCTTCCGCCGCATGAACGATGTCGACTTCGCGGTACGCGACGTGCTGGACGGCATCGAGACCGCCCAGGCTGTCGGCCTGGCGCCGCTCAAGGTCAATATGGTAGTCAAGCGCGGCACCAACGACGCCGAGATCGTGCCGATGGCCGCGCATTTCCGCGGCAGCGGCATCATCGTGCGCTTTATCGAATTCATGGACGTGGGTGCCAGCAACCATTGGCAGATGAATGAGGTGCTGCCCTCCGCCGAGGTGGTGCGCCGCATCGATGAAGCCTTCGCACTCGAAGCCATCCCCGCCAACTACAGCGGCGAGACTGCCGAGCGCTGGCGTTACCGCGACGGCGCCGGCGAGATCGGCGTGATCTCCAGCGTGACCCACGCCTTCTGCGGGGACTGCAGCCGTATCCGCCTGTCGACCGAAGGCCGGCTCTACCTGTGCCTGTTCGCCACCGAAGGCTACGACCTGCGCGCGCTGCTGCGCGGCGGCCACAGCGACCTGGAAATCTCCAATGCCATCGCCGGGGTCTGGCAGGCGCGCACCGATCGTTACTCCGAGCTGCGCAGCGATCCCGCGGTGCGGCAGGCACGTGCCGAGAACAAGATCGAAATGTCTTATATCGGCGGTTGACCACAACCGCCCCGCAGCCGCGCCGGCCAAACCACCAACCTATTCCGTATTCCGATGATTTCACGCGACGACATTACCGGCCTGATCCTGGCCGGCGGCAGGGGCAGCCGCATGGCCGGCACCGACAAGGGCCTGCAGCCCTTCCGCGGCGCGCCCATGGCGATGCATACGCTGATGCGCCTGTCGCCGCAGACGGGCGGCATGCTGATCAACGCTAACCGCAATCTGGCCGCGTATGAGTCCTTCGGCGTGCCCGTGGTCACCGATTCGGTGCCGGACTTCGCCGGTCCCCTGGCCGGCATGCTGGCCGGGCTGGAGCAATGCCAGACGGGCTGGATGCTGAGCGCCCCCTGCGATTCGCCTTTCCTGCCGAGCGACCTGGCTGCGCGCCTGGCGAGCGCGATCGACGAGCAAGGCGCGGAGATGGCCATCCCGGTTACCATCGACGCGGACGGCCGCCGGCAAGCCCAGCCGGTGTTTTGCCTGATGCCGGTCACCGCGCACGATAGCCTGCTGGCTTTCCTCAACGGCGGCGGCCGCAAGATCGAAACCTGGGCCGCCTCTCATCGCCTGGCCGAAGTCCTGTTCGACGACGCCGGCGCCTTCGCCAATATCAATACCCTGGACGAGTTGCGCACGCTGGAAGCGCGCTGAACAACCAAGCCAGGCCGCTGCCCCGGGAACGGTCCATGCCATCACTACATTCCGTCATTTCCTGCCTGTCCGACTACGATCCCGGCGCGTTGCCGGTGGCGCAGGCCAACCAGATCATCGGCGAGGTGGTCGAGCCCGTACGTGGGACCGAGCAGCTCGCCATCCGCTCGGCGCTCGACCGCGTGCTCGCCGAGGACATCATCTCCACGCTGGACGTCCCGGCGCACGATAACTCCGCCATGGACGGTTATGCGTTTGCCAGCGGCGATCTTGCCGCCGGCGGCGATATCACGCTGACGGTGGTCGGCAGCGCCTTCGCCGGCACAGCATGCGAGCAGCCGGTCGCGCGCGGGCAGGCGGTACGCATCATGACGGGCGCCATCATGCCGGCCGGCTGCGATACCGTGATTCCCCAGGAATTCGTCGAGGCGCATGGCGAACAGGTTCGCTTTGACGCCCGCGCGGTGCGTGCCGGCGACAACCGCCGCCTGCGAGGCGAAGACCTCGCCATCGGCCAGCCGGCGCTGGCCGCCGGACGCATCCTGCAACCGGCGGACCTCGGGCTGCTGGCTTCGCTGGGCGTTGCCGAGGTCAAGGTGTGCCGCCGCCTGCGCGTGGCCTTCTTCTCCACCGGAGACGAGTTGCGCTCGATCGGCGAGCCGCTCGACGCCGGCTGCGTCTACGACTCCAACCGCTATACGCTGCATGGCATGCTGCGGCGGCTCAACGTGGACCTGATCGACATGGGCGTGGTACGGGACGACCCCGAAGCCCTCGAGGCGGCGTTTCGCTCCGCTTGCGAAAACGCCGATGCGGTCATTACGTCCGGCGGCGTGTCGGTGGGCGAAGCCGACTACACCAAGCAGATCATGGCCCAGCTGGGTGATGTGACCTTCTGGAAGATCGCCATGCGCCCAGGCCGGCCGATGGCCTTCGGCCGCATCGTCTCCCATGGCCGCGAGGCGTTGCTGTTCGGCCTGCCGGGCAATCCGGTGGCGGTGATGGTGACGTTCTATCACTTTGTGCGGGCTGCGCTGCACCGGCAAATGGGTGCGAAAGTGGCGCCCCTGCCGCTGATGCGCGTGCGCAGCGCGCAGCCGATCCGCAAGAAGCCAGGCCGCACCGAGTACCAGCGCGGCATCCTGGCCCCAGCGCCGGATGGCGGCTGGCAAGTGAGCATTACCGGCCAGCAGGGCTCGGGCGTGCTGCGCTCGATGAGCGAGGCCAATTGCTTTATCGTGCTCGGCCACGAGCAAGACATGGTGGCGGCCGGCGACGAGGTGGAAGTCATGCTGTTCGACGGGCTGCTGTAAAGCTTGCCACGGTACGTTGGCCGCACCTTTGTGTCGTTTTTGCGCAGCAGTTTTGCCGGCGTTTAGCAAGCAGATCGGCGGTTTTCCTTACCCCGCGAGTGCCGGACTATGCGCCGCCTCCCCCAACCGATACACTTGCGCAACATTACTTTGCTACTACCCAAGCTGTCATGAATCAGGAGATTGCCTACCTCCACCCGGTCAAAACCGCCCGCGCGCTCGTGCTCGTGTACCTGTGCTTTTCGGTACCCATCGTCTCGCTTGGGCTGTTCGTGGCTTTCATCCGCTATGGCGACCTGCCCGGCATCACCGTCTTCACGGCACTGATTCTCAATGCGCTGATCGGCTTCGGCCTGCTCTGGCTGGCCTGCAAGGCCTACAACTGGGTGGCCGCGCGTTTCGGCGGCATCGAGGTGACGATTCGGGACCTGCCCTGAGTTGCCTGCTCCCAAAGTAAAAAAGCGCATCGATTCGATGCGCTTTTTTTCAATCTGCGGCGCCACCGGCCTCCCCGCTCCTCAGCCCGCTTCACCCTCTTGACGTTCTTGCGCCGCTTCGTCCGGCACGGCAGCAAGGCCGAGCAACGCTTGCGCGTTTTCTCCCGGCAGAGCCTCCACCGTGCGCAGCTTGCGCTCCATCTGGCGCGTGCGCACTTCGGCCTGCTCGATGTTGCGGGCGGCACGCTCCAGCGTGTCCCGGGTCTTGGCCAGGACATCGCCAAACTTGCCGAACTCGGTCTTGACCGCGCCGAGCACCTCCCACACTTCGCTTGAGCGGCGCTCGAGCGCGAGTGTACGAAATCCCATCTGCAGGCTGTTGAGCAGGGCGGCCAGCGTGGTCGGCCCCGCTACCGTCACGCGGTAATTGCGTTGCAGCAGGTCCGCCAGCCCGGGCCTCCGCAAGACCTCGGCGTACAAACCCTCAGTGGGCAGGAAGAGGATGGCGAAGTCAGTGGTGGCAGGCGGCGATACATATTTCTCGGAAATCGTCTGTGCCTCGCGCTTGATCGCCACTTCCAGCTCGCGCCCTGCCAGGGCCACGCCGTCGACATCGCCACGCTCCTGTGCGTCGAGCAGGCGTTCGTATTGCTCCTTCGGAAACTTGGCGTCGATTGGCAGCCAAACCTGCCCGCCGGCGGCATCCTTGCCCGGCAGGCGAATCGCGAACTCCACACGCGCCCCGGTATTGCGGACCGTCTCGACGTTCTTGGCGTATTGCTCGGCAGTCAGCATCTGCTCGAGCAGCATCTCCAGTTGCACTTCGCCCCAGGTCCCGCGCGATTTCACGTTGGTCAGCACCCGCTTGAGATCGCCCACGCCTTGCGCCAGCGCCTGCATTTCGCCCAGGCCGCGATGTACCTGTTCGAGCCGGTCCGACACCAGCTTGAAGGATTCGCCAAGCCGCTGTTCGAGCGTGGCGTGCAGCTTCTCGTCGACGGTGCGGCGCATTTCCTCGAGCTTGGCCGAGTTATTCGCCTCGATTTCCTTGAGCCGCTGTTCCAGCGTGGTGCGCACTTCGCCCAGGCGGCGCTCGTTGCCTTCGGACATTTGCGCCAGCTGCTGCTGCAGCATGTCGCCAAAGCGGCGCAGCGCGCTGCCCTGCTCGTCACGTGCCTGCTGGCCCTGCTGCAGCAGGCTTTGCCTGACCTGCTCCAGTTGCTGGACATTGGACTCGGTCAGCTTGGCAAGCTGCTGCGCGAACATGTCGATCTGGTTGTTCTGCAGCGTGGCGATGCTGGTAAGTTGCGAAGACAACGTCTGCTGGAAACGCATCATCTGCTGGCCGGCCTCGCCGCGGCCGACGCGCGCGCTCTCCGTGACCTCCGTGCGCAATTCGCGCTCCAGGCGCTCATTGCCGCGCGCGCCTTCGGCTCGCAGTTCGGCGAGCTGGCGCAGCAGTTCCAGGCTGGCGGTCTCCGGTGCAACGCGTGGCCGCAGCAACAGCACCGCCAGCAGCAGCACGGCTATCAGCGCAAGAGCCAGGGTCAAAAGGGGAATCAGGGTCATGAAAGTCTGAAGTACGCAAAAAGCCATGCCGCGCCGGCAAGCTGGAGAGACCAGCGCGCAGGCGGCACGACGCGTGCAGCGAGAGGATCAGCGGCGGTGCGCCATCACCTCGGGATTGATCAATGAAGGCGGACGGCCTGCCTGCGGGCCTGCATTGAGCGCAGCGATCAGGTTATCGGCGGCGAGATCCGCCATGGCGCGACGGGTCTTCTCCGAGGCGCTGGCAATGTGCGGGGTCAGCACAACGTTAGGCACGGTCAGCAGGCCGGGATGGACCTGCGGCTCGCCTTCGAACACGTCGAGGCCCGCGGCGAAGATGCGGCGCTCGCGCAGCGCCTCGGCCAGCGCGGCGTCGTCTACCACGCCGCCGCGTGCCAGGTTGACCAGCGTGGCCGACGGCTTCATTTGCGTCAGTTCGGCGGCGCCGATGCTGTGATGGCTCTGCGCGCTATACGGCAGCACCAGCAGCAGGTGATCGGATTGCGCAAGCAATTCCGTCTTGCTGACATAGCGCGCATTGAGCGCGCGCTCGGTCTCCTCCGGCAGGCGGCTGCGGTTGTGATAGAGCACGGACATGCCAAACCCCGCAGCGCGGCGCGCCAGCGCCTGGCCGATGCGGCCCATGCCAAGGATGCCGAGCGTGCTGCGGTACAGGTCCATGCCGAGGAACATGTCGTAGCTCCACCGCTCCCACTTGCCGGCGCGCAGCCAGTGCTCGGATTCGGTCACGCGGCGCGCAGTGGCCATCAGCAGGGCCCAGCCAAAATCGGCGGTGGTTTCCGTCAGTACATCGGGCGTGTTGGTCGCCACGATGCCGGCGGCGGTCAGTGCCGGCACATCGAGGTTGTTGTAGCCGACGGCCATATTGCAGACCGCGCGCAGCGCCGGCAGTCCGGCCACCAGTTCGCCATCGATACGATCCGCGGCATTGGCCAGCACGCCGGACTTGCCCACGAGGCGTTGCCTGAGCGCGGCGCCATCGAGCGCCACGTCCTGCTGGTTGCTGTCGACGTCGAAATATTGCGCGAGCCGGTCGATCACTTCCGGAAAGACGGCGCGGGTTACGAGGATGGAAGGCTTGGTCATGCTCACACGCGGAAGAAGATAAAGGTCATCACCAGGAACAGCGGCACCAGCACGCAGATCGACCACAGCATATAGCCGAAGAAGCTGGGCATGCGCACACCGCGGCTTTCGGCAATCGCCTTGACCATCAGGTTGGGCGCGTTGCCGATATAGGTATTGGCGCCCATGAACACCGCGCCGGCCGAGATCGCCGCAAGCGTCGAAGCGTTGCGCGTCATCAGCGTGGCCGGGTCGCCGCCGGCCGTATTGAAGAACACCAGGTAGGTCGGCGCATTGTCCAGGAAGGACGACAGGATGCCCGTGGCCCAGAAATACATGCTGTCGATGGGCTGGCCGCCCGCGTCGCTCACCAGACGGATCACGCCGGCGAAGGCGCCGTCCGTGCCAGCCTTGAGCATGGCGATCACCGGGATGATGGTAAGGAAGATGCCGGCGAACAGCTTGCCCACTTCCAGGATCGGCTCCCAGTTGAACTCGTTGCCGGTGCGCGCGGTGACAGGCGTGATCAACAGGGACACCAGCGCCACCGCCACCAGCATCACGTCGCGCACCACCGTCTGCAGGCCGACGTGGGTTCCCATCACGTCGAACTCGATGCCTGGTTTCCACAGCCCGCTCATCAGCACCAGCCCCACCACCGCCAGCAGCAGCACGAAATTACGCTTGCCCTCGATGCGGACGCCCGGCGAGTCCGGCGTGGGATCGGCCGCCGCCGGCAGCTCCTCTTCCTTGTTCAGGTAGTAGTAGCGATCGACGAAATAGAAGATCACCAGCAGCGCCCCGCAGACAAAGAGCGTCTCGGGCAGGATATTGCGCAGGGTCCAGAAGAAGTCCACGCCCTTGAGGAAGCCCAGGAACAGCGGCGGATCGCCCAGCGGCGTCAGCGCGCCGCCCGCATTGGCTGCCAGGAAGATAAAGAACACCACCACGTGCGCCACATGCCTGCGGTTGTCGTTGGCGCGCAGCAATGGCCGGATCAGCAGCATGGCGGCGCCGGTGGTGCCCATCAGGCTGGCAAGCGCGGTACCGAGTGCGAGCAGGCCGGTGTTCAGGCGCGGCGTGCCGTGCAGGTTGCCGCGCACGCAGATGCCGCCGGCCACGATGTAGAGCGCGGCGATCAGCGCGATAAAGGGAATGTACTCGGACAGCAGCGCATGCACGGCGTTGGCGGCCGCGGCATGCACACCAAATGCCTGCGCGAACGGTACCAGGAACACCAGTGCCCAGCCGGCGATGATCTTGCCGTAATGGTGGTGCCAGAAACGCGGCGCGATCAGAGGGAACAGCGCGATCGACAGCAATGTGCCGGCAAACGGCAAGGCCCACATCGGCGACAGCGTGGCGCCTTCGAGATCGGCGGCGCTGGCAAGATTGGGCAGAAGGGTGAGCAACAGCAGGGCCAGCGAAGGTAGCGGTGGCAGCAGTGCTAGGGCACGTCGCATCGGGCGGGATCTCCTTGTTTCGGATGGCTGCACCCGAGACTGGCAGCAGCCGCGGGCGGAGAAAGCGCACGAGCCCGCTCAGCCCGCCCAGCGGGCCACGGGCACGCGGCGAGGCCCTCAAGTGTAAAGCAATCGCCGCAGGATTCAGCCCATTTCGGCCGCCCTGCCCCTGCGGCTCGGAGCGATCGCTGGTGCGGGCGGGAAGCTGCTCAGTCCCGCTCGACGAGGATCACGTGCACACGGTAAGGCCCGTGCGCGCCCAGCACGATGGTTTGCTCGATGTCGCCGGTGCGCGAAGGGCCGCTGATGATGTTGGTAGCACGGGGCAACTCCCCGCGCTCGCTGCGCATCAGCGCGAACGCATCTTCCATCCCGTCGACGATGCGGGAGGCCGGCACCACCGCGATATGCGTCTCCGGCAGCAGCGCGGCCGAAGCGAACGTCTGCGGACCGGACAGCAGCATCAGCGAACCGGTCTCGGCAATCGCGCAAAAGCAGCCGGTGATGCCGACCATGTCACCGTGGTCGTGATCGGCCTGGACATCGCGTACCGGCGGGCGGCACTCCACCGCCAATCCCTGCGCATGCCAGTCCAGCGCGCCCAGGCTATCCCAGGCGACAGCGCGACGCAGCAGGCCCAGGCTGTCCAGGTAACGCGACGCAGCGGCCGGCACATCGGCCAGCGCGGCCACCCGCTCGACCGTGGAAGCCATTTTCTGCGCCTGTTCCTGGAAGGCTTCGATGCGCTGCGCCGGCGCCGGCGGCCGGGGACCGGCGGGATGGCGCGCGAGGTAATCGGCTACCGCCGCGCGCTCGCCGTTGCTGACCCCGGGGGCGCGGCCCTGTGCGGCGCGGATACGGGCAAAGATACGATCGCGGGCGGAAGTGGTATCCATGGCTTGCTTTCCGATATGTCCGAGGGTTGGATGCGTGGGAATCAGATGGCTTCGCACAGTCAGGCTGGCGCCTGGACGCCGAACACGTGCCGCAGGTACGTCAGGTAGGCCGGGTCATCGCACATGGTCTTCTCGGGCGTATCGGACAGCTTGGCTACCGGCTGTCCATTGCAGCGCGTCATCTTGATCACGATTTGCAGCGGCGTGTAGCCGAGATCGTTGGTCAGGTTGGTGCCCACCCCGAACGCCAGCCGGCAGCGTCCGCCGAAGCGCTCGCACAGCTCGATTACGCGTGGGATGTCGAGGCTGTCGCTGAAGATCAGCGTCTTGCCCAGCGGGTCGACGCGGCTGGCGGCGTAATGCGCCAGCATGCGCTCGCCCCAGGCAAAGGGATCACCCGAATCGTGGCGCACGCCGTCGAACAGCTTGCAGAAATAGAGATCGAAGTCGCGCAGGAAGGCATCGAAGCCGTAGGTGTCGGACAGCGCGACGCCGAGGTCGCCGCGGTACTCCTTGGCCCAGACCTCGAGCGCGAACACCTGCGAATCTCGCAGGCGCGGCCCCAGTGCCTGGCAGGCCTGCAGGTATTCATGCGCCATGGTGCCCAACGGGGTCAAGTTGTGCATGCGCGCGAAATGAACATTGCTGGTGCCGGCCAGTTGCGGGCCCAGCACCCTGCGCATGGTCTGCAACACCTCTTCCTGCCAGTCGCGCGAGAAGCGGCGGCGCGAGCCGTAGTCGGCAATCACGCAGTCGGCGTGGGCCGGCATCTTCAGCAAGGCCAGCTTGTCTTCCAGGCGCCGGCGCCCTTCGGCCCAGTCCGGTTGCGGCTGGGTGCGGCGGAAATAGACCTCGTTGACGATGGCCAGCAACGGCACCTCGAACAGGATGGTATGCAGCCAGGGCCCGCGGATGGTGATCTCGATCTCGCCGCTGCCGGGGGCGGCGGGCGCGATGTTTACGTATTTCTCGTTCAGGTGGAACAGGCCGAGGAAGTCGACGAAATCGCTCTTGATGAAGCGCAACTCGCGCAGGTACTGGAGTTCCTCCGGCGTAAAGCGAAGCTGGCACAACTGCGCCACCTCGTCGCGGATCTCGTCCACGTAAGGGGTCAGGTCGACCCCCACGTTGCGGCACTTGAAGCGGTATTCGACCTGTGCGGCGGGGAAGTGATGCAGCACCACCTGCATCATGGTGAACTTGTACAGATCGGTGTCGAGCAATGAGGTAATGATCATGTCGGGCCAGACGGCAGTGCCGAGTCAGTGCGACATGCTAACCGAAAGTGCGGCGGGCGATGGCCGGATCATGCGCCGTCAAGAAAAGGATCGGGCTGACGGCCACGGGCGCTGCCGCGCAGGCACCACAAGACTTGCCCGCGGTAGCCTGGGCAGCCGACCAGCGTCGCCTGCGCCCGGGGCACGGCGGCGGGAAGCGGCTCCGCGAAGGCCGCCGAGCGGGCTGTAATGCGCTCCTGGTAGACCCGCTCGGATCCGCGGCGGAATACCAGTACCTGGACCGGCGCGCCGCGCTCCGGCTGCAGCTCGGCGTCGCATGGCAGGAAACCGGCCTGGCCGCAGTTGGCCATGACCTCCCCAGCGGGTTCGATCACCACGCCGAAATCATCCCAGTCGAAACGGGCCAGCGAGGTGAGCGAGACTGGCTGGTCGCTCATCATGCGCCAGGCCATCAGGCGGGCCACCACGCTATCCGGCGGGCCGGCCTTTGCCAGCGTCTGCGCATGCGCGGCTGACATGGCCAGCGCCGCCAGGCAAAGCAAGGCGGCCGCCATACGGCTCGAACGGCTGCCGCGCGGCAGCTCCCGGACTGATATTGGCATGGCGCACTCCTCAGGTAAGCGCGCGGCGATACCGCGCGCGCAGGCCCGTCCAGCTTACAACGCCGTCGCGGCAACGGCCAGAAGAGCACATTAGCGGGTGCATCCCTGGCTGTCTTGGATCAAATGCACATAAAGAAATAAGAAAACTATCTTATCCGGCTATATAGAGCCGCTACCCTTGCGGAAAGGCTCAGCTACAATATCGGTCTTTGAAAGGCCACGGCCAGCGCTCGCGCCGCGTATGGTGAACCCACTGGAAACCCCACCGGCGTGACGAGCACGGCACAACAGGCCTAACAACATTCCCATCGAAGCCGATCCCGTTTTTCTGGAACCGAAATGACTCACGTTGTCACCGAATCCTGCATCCGTTGCCGCTATACCGACTGCGTTGACGTGTGTCCGGTCGATTGTTTCCGCGAAGGCCCCAACTTCCTCGCCATCGACCCGGATGAGTGTATCGATTGCGCGGTGTGCGTGGCGGAATGCCCGGTCAACGCGATCTACGCCGAAGAAGACGTGCCGGCCGACCAGCAGCAGTTCATCGACCTGAACGCCGAACTGGCTCGCAACTGGCCGTCCATCACCAAGACCAAGGCGCCGCTGGCCGAAGCCGAGGAATGGAAGGACACAGCCGAAAAGCTGCAATACCTGCAGCGCTGAAAAGACCTAAAAAAGACAGGTCAGAAAGCCGTCCCCACCCACGCGCTTTCCCGTAATGCCGGGCACGCCTGTGCCCCACAACGTATCAGGACGAATATGGACTTGAGTATCCCCAACCCCGTTGCCGACGCCACCCACCACGTTGCCACAGGCAACGGCGGCGGCGGCCAGCCGCTGGAAATCGACGCGCTGATCGTCGGCGCCGGCCCGGTCGGACTCTTCCAGGTTTTCGAACTGGGCCTGCTCGAAATCAAGGCGCACGTGATCGACTCCCTCAAGGTGGTCGGCGGCCAGTGCGTGGAGCTCTACCCGGACAAGCCCATCTACGACATCCCGGCCGTGCCCATCTGCACCGGCCAGGATCTGACCGACAACCTGCTCAAGCAGATCGAGCCGTTTGAGCCGACCTTCCACCTGGGCCAGGAAGTCGCCGTGGTGGAGCGCCGCGAAGACGGCCGCTTCTTCGTCGAGACCTCGCTGGGAACCCGCTTCATCACCAGGACCATCTTCATCGCCGCGGGCGTGGGCTCGTTCCAGCCGCGCACGGTCAAGGTGGATGGCATCGACAAGTTCGACGGCAAGCAGCTGTTCTACCGCGTCAAGGATCCGAGCCGTTTCCACGGCCGCAACCTCGTCATCGTCGGCGGCGGAGACTCCGCGCTGGACTGGACGCTGGACCTGGCCGGCAAGGCCGAGTCGGTGGTGATGATCCATCGCCGCGACGGCTTCCGCGCCGCGCCCGCCTCCGTCGCCAAGATGAAGGAATTGTGCGAGCAGATGGAGATGCAATTCGTCGTGGGCCAGATCAGCGGCTACGAGGAAAAGGATGGCCTGCTGACCGAGATCAAGGTGACGGGCGCAGACGGCGTCACGCGCCGCCTGCCGCTGGACGACCTGCTGGTGTTCTTCGGCCTGTCGCCCAAGCTCGGACCCATTGCGGAGTGGGGCCTGGACCTTGAGCGCAAGCAGATCAAGGTGGACACGGAGAAGTTCGAGACGAACATCCCCGGCATCTTCGCGGTAGGCGATATCAATACCTACCCCGGCAAGAAGAAGCTGATCCTCTCGGGCTTCCACGAGGCCGCGCTGGCCGCCTTTGGCGCCGCGCCTTATATCTTCCCCGAGAAGAAGATCCACATGCAGTACACCACTACCTCGCCGAAGCTGCACAAGATCCTCGGCGTCGATTCGCCGGTGTTCGACTAAGCCGGGCGCCGCGCCGCGCAGGTGGACGCAGCAAGCGTCAAAAAAATCGCCCTCCGGGGCGATTTTTTATGGCACAGACCCAAAACACCACCTATAATGTGGCCCTGCCTCAGATCACCGGGGTGGAACCAGAAGTTTCGCAGCACCGGCAGTAAAAAATTACTGCACAGATGTTGACGAATAAAAGAGAAACTGGTTACAATCCTTTTCTCAGCTGTTCCCTGATAGCTCAGTTGGTAGAGCGACGGACTGTTAATCCGCAGGTCGCTGGTTCGAGCCCAGCTCGGGGAGCCAAAGAATGTGAAAGGCCCGCAAGAAATTGCGGGCCTTTTCCATTTTTACGGCGCCATTTGTACCGCGGGAATCCCCTCCCGGCGCCGCGCTCAGCGGCTCGCACTCTGCGCTGGCAGCGCCTTCAAATGCAGGTAGAGAGCGCCCAGGTCGACATCGTCCATGCGCCCAAACGAATCGAACGGCATGACCCGGCTGACCGGCGACCCGTCCGGACGCAAGCCGCTGCGCATCATGCCGACGAACTTCTCCGGCGCGTCATAGCGCGCCATCGCACTGCCCGCGGGAGTCAGGTCGGCGGCCGGCGGCCAGTCTGGCGGCGCCCCGGGGATCTTGCCGCCGCGCAAGCCTGCGCCGTGGCAGCCGAGGCAGGCATTCGCCACGTAAGCGCCGTACTCCGGCGATACCGTAGCGGTCATCGGCCGCGCGGGCGGCAACCCATGATCGATCTTCTCGGCGGCATCCTTGACGAGGCCAAACCCATATAACGCCCGGACCATCCATGGGAGCCGCACCTCCGCCACCACGCCCGGCACCGGCGGCAAGCTGCGGACATAGGCAACAAGCGCACCCAGGTCGTCATCACTGAGGCGGTTGTAGTCCTCGCTTGGCATCACCATCAGAGCTCGCCCCGACGGGGCCACGCCATGGCGGATAGCCCGCACCCAATCCGCTTCCCGATAGCGCCCGATGACGGCGCTGCCGCTGGTCAAGTTGGGCGCGCGCACATACAGGCCGCCAGGATCGTCGATAAAGACACGGCCCTTGCCGCTGGCGCCGTGGCAATCCATGCAACCCCGCGATTCATACAGGTACTTGCCTCTCGCCAGCGCCTGGGCATCGTCGCGATAAGCCAGGGACACGACGGGCACGCTCACGATGCGCGCGCCCTTTCGCTCCCCTGCCAGCACGCCCACCAGCACCACGCCCGCCGCCAGGACGCAGACGCCCGTCAACGACCACAGCCCAATCCGGATCATGCGCTTCATTGCAGTCTCCCCACTGCCCGAAGCGCCCTTTATGCGCCATCCGCCCCACACGCGTCTGTGCCCTCGCCAACAGATGCGGCGCGCGAGCCTGCGGTGGCTATGCCCGCGCCTGCCTCGGTGCCTGCCCGAACAAGCCGCACTCGAGGTCGCTCTCGAACTCCCCGATCCAGCCCGGACCCTCGCTTGCGTCATACATGCTCTGGGCCTCCGTCGCCAGCCGCCGGACACTGACCTGCCGCCGCCTCACGCCGCCATTGGCCGGCTCGGAACCCTCGTCCTTGATCTCGAAGTCTTCCGGAGCGAAGCCGAGCCGTTCGCAGAGGGTTACAACCTCGCGTTGCTCATCGGCGGGAAATTGAGGAAACAAATGCTTAGCCATCGCACTCTCCCATCGAGTCGGACGGATGCCGCGAGGCGCGCGGCTGCGCAGGGCGTGACACATGGGCCGCCCCGACCTTGCCGCGGCTTGCCCGCGGCAAATCCAAACCGGCCGCATGGACGGCCGCAAATGACACGCGCCATTTCAAGCCTGCGGCACAAGCGGCAAGCGAAAGACGGCGCATCGATCCCATTGCCCCGCACAGCCTCCCAGGGGGCAATGGGCCACCGCAAGCTAGCGCGTGTGCCGGCTGTTGATGACCGCTTCGGCCACGCTCGCCGGTGCTTCCGTGTAGTGCTTGAATTCCATCGTGTAAGTGGCGCGCCCCTGGGTCAGCGAACGCAGCGACGTCGAGTAGCCAAACATGGTGGCCAGCGGCACCTCCGCGCGCACCAGCTTGCCGCCGCCGCCCGCGATATCCTCCATGCCATGCACGATGCCCCGGCGCGAGGACAGGTCGCCCATCACGTTGCCGGTGAATTCTTCCGGCGTTTCCACTTCCACCGACATCATCGGCTCGAGCAGGATCGGCTTGGCGCGGCGCATGCCTTCCTTGAATGCCATCGAGCCCGCCATACGGAAGGCATTCTCGTTCGAATCGACGTCGTGATAGGAGCCGAATACCAGCGTGGCTTTCACGTCCACCACCGGGTAGCCGGCCAGCACGCCCGATGCCAGCGTTTCGCGGATGCCCTTGTCGACGGCGGGAATGAATTCGCGCGGCACCACCCCGCCCTTGATGGCGTCGACAAACTCGTAGCCCTTGCCCGGCGCCTGCGGCTCCAGATCGAGCACCACGTGGCCATACTGGCCGCGCCCGCCTGACTGCTTGACGAACTTGCCTTCGACGTCCTTCGCTGCCTGCTTGATGGTCTCACGATATGCCACCTGCGGCTTGCCGACCGATGCCTCCACGCCGAACTCGCGCCGCATCCGGTCCACCAGGATCTCAAGGTGCAACTCGCCCATACCCGAGATAATGGTCTGGCCCGATTCCTCATCGGTATGCACGCGGAACGACGGGTCTTCCTGCGCCAGGCGATTCAGCGCCAGGCCCATCTTTTCCTGGTCGGCCTTGGTCTTGGGCTCGACCGCCTGGGAGATCACCGGATCCGGGAAGCTCATGCGCTCAAGGATGATCACATGGTCGGGGTCGCACAGGGTGTCGCCGGTGGTGGCCTCCTTGAGCCCGACCGCCGCGGCAATATCGCCCGCGCGCACTTCCTTGATTTCGCTGCGCACGTTGGCATGCATCTGCAGGATGCGCCCGAGCCGCTCCTTCTTTTCCTTGAGCGGGTTGTACACCGTGTCGCCCGAATTCACCACGCCAGAGTAGACGCGGAAGAAGATCAGTTGCCCGACGAAGGGGTCGGTCATGATCTTGAATGCCAGGGCGGCGAACGGTTCGTCGTCATTGGGATGGCGCTCCGCCTCCTTGTCGTCCACGGTGTGGCCGAGAATCGCGGGCACGTCCGCCGGCGACGGCAAGTAGTCGATCACCGCGTCGAGCAGCGTCTGCACGCCCTTGTTCTTGAAAGCGCTGCCGCACAGCATCGGCACGATCTCGTTGGCGACGGTGCGCTTGCGCAGGGCAGCCTTGATCTCGTCTTCCGTCAGCGGCTCGCCGCCGAGGTATTTGTGCAGGAGTTCATCGCTGGCCTCCGCCGCGGCCTCGACCATCTTCTCGCGCCATTCCCTGGCGACCTCCAGCAGTTCGGGCGGTACCTCGCGATACTCGAAGTGAAGCCCCTGGCTGGTGTCGTCCCAGACGGTGGCCTTCATCTTGACCAGGTCGATCACGCCCTGGAAACCATCCTCGGCGCCGATCGGCACCTGGATCGGCACCGGCGTGCCCTTGAGCCGGTCGGCAATCTGCGATCGCACCCGGAAGAAATCCGCGCCGACGCGATCCATCTTGTTGACGAAGGCGATACGCGGCACCTTGTACTTGTTCGCCTGGCGCCAGACGGTTTCCGACTGGGGCTGCACGCCGCCCACCGCGTCGTAGACCATGCAGGCGCCATCGAGCACGCGCATGGAACGCTCCACCTCGATGGTGAAGTCCACGTGTCCGGGAGTGTCGATGATATTGATGCGATGTTCAGGATAATTGCCGGCCATCCCCTTCCAGAACGCCGTGGTGGCGGCCGAGGTGATGGTGATGCCGCGCTCCTGCTCCTGCTCCATCCAGTCCATGGTAGCCGCACCGTCATGGACCTCGCCGATCTTGTGATTGACCCCGGTGTAGAACAGGATGCGCTCGGTGGTGGTGGTCTTGCCGGCGTCGATGTGCGCGCTGATACCGATGTTCCGATAGCGCTCGATGGGGGTTTTGCGGCTCACGGTGATCTCCTGTTGGGTATCACTCAAAAGAGTAACACTTCTACAGGCGCCGCATCGTACGGCACGCCACGGGCGGCGTGCCGGGCAGGTTCGACAGTTGAAGCAGTCGGCGAAGCCGGGTTGGCGAAATGCAGCCGCCGCAGACAAGTACCGCCTGAATCACGTCACCAGAGCATGACGAACGTGGAGCGCGCGGCAATCATGACTTGAAGTCCCAGCTCATTTGTTCAAGGATGCCAACCCCGCGCGAGGTACGCATGCACTCGCTGACGTAATCGGTAATCGACAACGGCTCGAAATTGATCTCCTCCCGGATGCGCCGGTTGTCGAACACATAGCCGAGTTCGGCAAAGCCCGCATACAGCCGCAGGGCACGTTCGATCAGGCGGCGGTTGCTGATGCGCTCGGTACGCGCCACATCCAGCGCCAGGGCCGGAAGCTCGCTGGCCGGGCACTTGCGGTAAGCCGGCGCGTCCTCGCTCGCGGCGGCCTCATCCATGGCGGCTACCACCTGCGCGATGGTCGGTGCGCGCGCGCCCGCAGAAAGATGGTAGGCATCGAAGCGCAGGCCGGGCTTGACCGCCAGCCGCAACAAGGCCTGCGCGCAGTCGTCCGCCGAGATCACGTCGATGCGGGTATGCGGGCCGGCGGTATAGCGGCGCGCCTGGTGGATGATCCGGAACAGCCAGAAGATGCTGGCCGACGGCTGCGTGCCCAGCACGGTGTGCCCGACCACGATGGAGGGCCGCGCCACCACCAGCGGCAGGTCCGGCAGGCTTCGGCGCAGCAGCACCTCCACTTCCTGCTTGCTGCGCGTGTAGGGCACCAGGTGGCTGGTGTCGTCATGCCCGGCATCCTGCTCCGAAACCCTGGTACCGCGCTGCGTGCCGCAAGCCATCGCGGTACCGACATGGACAAAACGCCGCAGGGCGGTACTGCCGGCAAAGCGAGAGGCAAAGCGCAGCGTGTCTCGCACGTTGATGCGCGTGACCTGCGGGTCTGTCGAGAACGAGGCCATCGCCGCGCAGTTGATCACCTGCGAGACACCTGACAGCCGAGCCACGACGGCGGGCGGGAAATCGCTGTCCAGCGCGCCGAGCAGCACGTTATCCTCCGTGAGCCAGTTCACGCGGCTGCGCAGCAGGCCGCACTGGACGGCGTTCTCGCGCAGGCGTGCCAGCGCGTCTGCCGTATCGCTGCCCCGCACCAGGCAGAGCAAGCGCCGCGCAAGGCCGGCATTGATGGCGGCCACCATCACATTGCCGCCGATAAAGCCGGTGGCGCCGGTCAGTAACAGGCTGTCGACGCCGGGCAGGCGTATGTCGCAGACATGCGGCCGGACAGCAAGATCCCGCGCTGCCGGGCTGGCGTGCCAATCCCACATCATGGCGCTCTCCTCAGAAGGCGTAGTTGACCGGACTCATGCCGAAACGCGCTGGCTTGCCTGGCGCTTGCCCCTGTTGTCTTGTTTGCTGTTCCACCGATGCTCCGCCTTGATGTCGAAGCACGCAGATTAGGGACGGCACGCCGCGATGTCTGTCCTGAAATAGAGCGAAATCTTCTTCAAATGTGCAAATTTGTCCGGAAGCGTCTCCGGCCCCCAACGCGGGCCGCTGGCCGGATAGAATCGGCGTTTTTCGGCCCCTGGGAAGCCTGTCATGAACGACGCCATGGCCAAGTACAAGGTATTGCTGGTCGAGGACGATGACCGCCTTGCGCAACTTGTCAGCGAGTACCTGAGCAATTACGAGTTCACGGTGGAGGTGGTGCGGCGCGGCGATATCGCGGTAGCGGCCGTCCAGGCCCACCGGCCCGCCCTGGTCATCCTCGATCTGATGCTCCCCCACATGGACGGCATGGAAGTCTGCCGCGGCATTCGCGCCTTCTCGCGCGTGCCCGTGCTGATCCTGACTGCGCGCGTGGACACCTACGACCAGGTGGCGGGGCTGGAGATCGGCGCCGACGACTATGTGGTCAAGCCCATCGAGCCCAGGCTGCTGGTAGCGCGGGCCCGCGCCCTGCTGCGGCGCGCCGCCGCCGAGCGGGTCGCCGTGCCCGCCACGCCAATGCAAAGGGACCACGAACTAGTATTCGGCGCGCTGGTGATTTCACCGCCTAACCGGCAGGTCACCTGGCGCGGACAGGAAGTGGACCTGAAGACCACCGAGTTCAACCTGCTGCTGATCCTGGCACGCGCCGCCGGCACCGTACTGAGCCGCGACGACATCCTCAAGGAGCTGCGCGGCATCGAATTCGACGGCATCGACCGGACCGTCGACTCTGGCATCTCCCGGCTGCGCCGCCGCTTCGAGGACGCTTCGCCCGAGCCGCACAAGATCAAGACCATCTGGGGCCGCGGCTACTTGTTCAGCCCATCGGCATGGGAGGAATGAATGGTCCGCTCGCTACTGAAGCTCTATTTGCTGGTGATGCTGGCTGCCGCCGCGGCGGTGGTCGCCATCAACTACACCTTCATTCCGCTGTTCCACGAGCAATTCACCGAGAGCGAACGCGTGAATCGTCAGGGTTATGCGTTCGTCCTGTCCGAATACCTCGCCCAGCACCCGGGCGAGTTGCGCAAGGGCGCGCTGGAAAAGCTCCAGGCGCATGCGCTCGAACGGTTCAAGCTGGCCGACGCCGCCGAACTGAGCCGGCTGGATGCGCGCCAGCGCCAGGATATCGCCGACGGCAAGCTGGTGCTGAGCTACGATGCCAAGGACTATTACCTGCCGCTGCGCGACGGGCAGGTACTGCATGCGCACAGCGTGGACGTGGACAATACCAACGTCGACGTGGTGGCCTATGCATTGATTGCTTTCGCCACGCTGCTCTCGATCGTGGCATGGGTCTGGTACCACTGGCGCGACCTGGACAAGCTGCAGCAGGCGGCCAGGGATTTCGGCCGCGGCAAGCTGTCAACCCGCGCCGACCTGCCCAGGCGCTCCAATATCTCGGAGCTGGCAATGCAATTCAATGAAATGGCGGAGCAGATCGAAGCGTCGATCGTGCACCAGCGGGAAATGATGCACGGCATCTCGCACGAGCTGAAGACACCGATCGCCCGGCTTGAATTTGGCATTGCGCTGTTGCAGTCGGCCGGCGCCGGCGAGGAAGAGCAGGCACGTCAGGCCCAGCGCCTGGAAGACCTGCGCCGCGACGTGCGCGAGCTTGATGAACTGGTCACCGAGTTGCTGACGCTCGGCCAGCTCGAGCAGGGTGCGGCCCCGATGATGCTGATGCGGGTTTCGGTCGGCGAGCTGATCGACAGCGTGGCGGCCAGCGTCGCCAACGAGGTGGCCGACCACAAGCTGACCCTGTCCGTGCTCGCCAGTGGTCCCCTGCCACACCACGTCTGCGATCCTCGGCTGGTGGCGCGGGCGCTCCTCAACCTGTGCCGCAACGCCACCCGCTATGCGCGCAGCGCCATCCAGTTGCGCGCCGAGACGGATGCCGCTGGCACCCTGTGCCTGACGGTGGAGGACGACGGGCCCGGCGTGGTGCCGGAGGAACGCGCCCGCATTTTCGAGCCTTTCCATCGGCCGGATTCCAGCCGCAATCGGCACACGGGCGGCTTCGGCCTGGGGCTGGCCATCGTGCGGCGCATCGCGCTGCTGCATGGCGGCCAGGTCGGGCTGGACAGCGGCAGTGCAGGGGGGGCGCGATTCGTGATCACGTTGCCCGCCATGGATGAGCCAGCCGTTGCCGTCAGCGCGCAGGCGGCTTGAAGGGGCTTGAGGAGATGCGTAATGAAACGTCCGGAACCCACAAATCCCTCGCCTGCGGAAGGCCGCCCATGAAGTGGTCGACGATCGCGGCCGTGGTGCTTTCCTGGGTGGGCGCCTGTGCGGCGGCGGGCTGGCTGGCGATGGTCTGTGCCTGATGGCGCCTGATGGCGCCTGTTGGCACTTGTTAGCACTGACTGATACGTGTAGACGTCCCGGTGACGCAAAAGGCGCAGGCACGCAAAACAAAAAAGCCCGCCGGACTACTGGCGGACTTTTGAGTAGAATATCGCCTGGTTGCGGGGGCAGGACTTGAACCTGCGACCTTCGGGTTATGAGCCCGACGAGCTGCCAACTGCTCCACCCCGCGTCAGAGGGGCGTACTATACGCCACTCTCGTGGATTTGCAAAGCGTTTTCAGCAAGCTTTCTTGACAGCGTTTACGTAAACGTGTAAAAGCAAGTGGGCGCATTCTTTGCGCTCAAAAAAGGATTTTTCCATGGAAACTGGTACCGTCAAGTTCTTCAACGCCCAGAAGGGTTTTGGCTTCATCACCCCGGACGCTGGTGGCAAGGACTTGTTCGTCCACATCTCTCAGGTTCGCGGGGGTGCTCCGCTGCAAGATAACCAGCGAGTGCAATACCAGTCGCAACAGGGCAAGAAGGGTCCTGAAGCGGCCAATGTTTCCCCCGTTTGAACCCGCCGCTTTGCGGCAATGCTAAAGGACAGAATTGACTAAGATCGTCTTGAAACCCGGTGAGCCCGTTGAAGTTGCAATGCGGCGTTTCCGTAGGGCCATCCTCCAGACCGGCCTGATCGTTGAACTCAAGAGCCGTACCGCTTACGAGAAGCCCACGACCGAGCGCAAGCGCAAGAAGAAAGCCGCGGAATCGCGCCTTCGCAAGCGTCTGCGCATGCAGATGCTGCCGAAGAAGATGTACTGATTTCGGCACCGCAAGCGGCGAACGCGCTCAGACGCGATCTGCCGCCGGCTGCATAAAATCCGCCAGCCACGCCTGGCGGATTTTGTCGTTTTAGCAGCGCCGTTGGCTGTCGGGCCCTTAACGGGCCCGACATTCGTCGACCGGCCCTGATACCGCCCTGCCCATCTTTCCGCCAGGATCGAGTACGGCCGGCGAAATGCATGCGTACGTCTTTAGCGCATGGTGCTATTCCCTTCCGCCTTGCCCCCCCCCTTGCATTCATGCGTAGCTGTTGCCCGCATCAGCCTGCCGGCATTGGGAATACCAGGCAGGTTGTGGTGGCGTAAGCGTACAGCTTACCCTGCGTGTCGATGATGCGGCCCTCGGCAATGCCGATCTGCGTGGTCAGGCTGATGACCTTGCCCTCCGCGCGGATCGGACCGGTCTTGGTAGTCAGCGGGCGCACATAATTCACCTTCAGTTCCAGGGTGGTATAGCCCTTGCCCGCCGGCAACATGGTGTGGACAGCGCAACCCACGCAGGAATCGAGCAAGGTCGCGGCGTAGCCGCCGTGCACGCTACCGATCGGGTTGTAATGCTGCGCGCCGGGTGTGCCCTGGAATACGAAGCGCCCTGCCTCGAACTCCACAGGGACGAAGTCCATCAGTTGCGCGATCGGCGCGCCCGGCAGCTTGCCGGCCATCATATCCTCGAAAAACTGCAGCCCGGCACGCTCGCTCAACTGCGCCAGCGTCGCCACGCCGGGCTCGCCCAGCCGCGCACGCGCGACGCGCTCAGCTTCCTGCCACTGGGCCAGTGTGTCTTGCGCACTCATTGTCTTGTCTCCATGGTTTGCTTCGGTTCGTTGTCTTGCGCTCCTGCCCTCTCGGCCAGTTCCCTGGCCATGCGCTGCGGCAGCGAACCGGCAAGATAACCGCATCCGCGAATTCTTGCTGCAATGCGCCACAAAGCATCCGCGCCACTGCCTGCATAATGGCGGATATTGCGCCCGTGGCGCACCTCACCCTCGTTCCTGCCTTGACTGCCATTCTCGAACTACGCAATGTAAGCAAGCAATACGGCGAAACGGTCGTGGTCGACGATCTCAGCCTGAGCGTGCAACGCGGCCAGTGCTTCGGCCTGCTGGGCCCGAACGGGGCCGGCAAGACCACCACGCTGCGCCTGCTGCTGGGCCTGACCACGCCGGCCTCGGGGACGCTCACGCTATGCGGCGAGCCAATTCCGGAGCGCGCGCCGCAGGCCCGCATGCGCGTGGGCGTGGTACCGCAGTTCGACAACCTCGACCCCGACTTCACCGTGGTGGAGAACCTGCGCATCTTTGGCCGCTACTTCGGCCTGGAGCGCGCCGAAATCGAACGCCGCGTGCCCGCACTGCTGGAGTTCGCACGGCTCGAAAGCCGTGCCGGGGCGCAAGTGCGGGACCTCTCGGGCGGCATGCGCCGGCGCCTGACGGTGGCGCGCGCGCTGATCAACGACCCCGACCTGCTGGTGATGGACGAGCCCACCACCGGGCTCGACCCCCAGGCGCGCCACCTGATCTGGGAACGCCTCAAGTCGCTGCTGGCCAGCGGCAAGACCATCCTGCTGACCACGCACTTCATGGAGGAGGCCGAGCGCCTGTGCAACTACCTGTGCGTAATCGACAGCGGCCGCAAGATCGCCGAAGGCAAGCCGCATGAATTGATCGACAGCCAGATCGGCTGCGATGTGGTGGAAGTGTATGGCGACAACCTCGCCCCCTTGCGCGGCGAACTGCACCCGCTCGCAACGCGTACCGAGATGAGCGGCGAGACGCTGTTCTGCTATGTGAAGGAACCGGCGCCGCTGCTGGCCGCCCTGCATGGCCGGACCGGCGTGCGTTACCTGCATCGACCCGCCAACCTGGAAGACGTCTTCCTCAAGCTGACTGGCCGCGAGATGCGCGACTGACCCGGGACCGACAACGGACTGAACATGAGCGAACAAGACCCCCGCCCCGCAGCCGCGCCGGCCGCCGCCGCGCCGCGGCATGCCCCCATGCAGCGGCAGCATTACCCGCAGCCGCTGCTGCCGATGAACATGCGCAACTGGACCATGGTCTGGTACCGCAACTTCATGGTGTGGAAGAAGCTGGCGATCCCCTCCATGATCGGCAACCTGGCCGATCCGATGATCTACCTGTTCGGCCTCGGCCTCGGTCTTGGCCTGCTGGTCGGGCAGGTCAACGGCGTGCCCTACATCGCCTTCCTCGCGGCCGGCACCACGGCGTCGAGCGTAATGATGTCGGCGAGCTTCGAGTCCATGTATTCCGCCTTCTCGCGCATGCATGTGCAGCGCACCTGGGAAGCCATCATGCACGCGCCACTGACACTGGGCGATGTGGTCCTGGGCGAGATCATGTGGGCCGCCAGCAAAGCCGTGCTGTCGGGCCTTGCCATCATGCTGGTGGCGGGCGCGCTCGGCTATGCGCGGTTGCCGGGAGCGCTGCTGGCGTTGCCCGTGATCGTGCTGGCCGGCATCGCGTTCGCCAGCCTGGCCATGATCGTCACCGCGCTTGCGCCCAGCTACGACTTCTTCATGTTCTACCAGACGCTGGTGATGACGCCGATGCTGCTGCTTTCCGGCGTATTCTTCCCGTTGGAGCAATTGCCCGCGGGGGCGCAAGCCGCCACCCAGGTGCTGCCACTGGCGCACGCGGTGGCCCTGATCCGCCCCATCATGCTCGGGCGTCCAATCGACAACCTGGCGCTGCACCTGATTGTGCTCGGCGCTTACGCGGCAGTGGCCCTGGTGGTCGCGCTGATGCTGCTACGCCGGCGCTTGCTGCGCTGAACGCCGGCCGGGGAACGTCCTGCCATCCCAGCCGGTCACCGCCATCCTGTCGCATTGGCGGGGCCGCCTCGCATTCACCAGTGGACAGCAGCGGCGCCGGCGCGCCAAGGCGCCTGGGCGGCCCTTGCCTATCTGCTATCGCCACGGCCGCCATCGCGGCAGCCGTGGCTGCCTCAGTCCTGCAGGCCGCGCAGCAGGTCTGCCTTCAGGTCCGCCACCGACTCCAGCCCCACCGCCAGCCGGATCAGCCCTTCGCCGATGCCCGCCGCGGCCTTGGCTTCCGGGCTGACGCGTGCATGCGTGGTGGTGTAGGGATGGGTCACGGTGGTACGCGTGTCGCCAAGGTTGCCGGTGATCGAGCACAGGCGGGTGTTGTCGATCACGCGCCAGGCATTGGCGCGCTGCTGCTCCGGCGTCTCGCCCTTGAGTTCGAACGACACGATGGCACCGCCGCCGCTCTGCTGGCGCTGGGCGACTTCATACTGCGGATGGGATTTCAGCGCCGGGTGATACACGCGCGCCACGGCCGGATGCGACTCCAGGAACTCGGCCAGCGCCAGCGCGCTGGCGCTGTGGCGTTCCATGCGGATCGCCAGCGTTTCCATGCCCTTTAGCAGCACCCACGCATTGAAGGCCGACAGTGTGGGGCCGGCCGTGCGCACGAAGGGAAAAACCTTGCCCATGATGAAATCGTGCGTGCCTAGCACCGCGCCGCCCAGCACGCGGCCCTGCCCATCGATATGCTTGGTGGCCGAGTGCACCACGATGTCGGCGCCGAACTTCATCGGCTGCTGCAGGGCCGGCGAACAGAAGCAGTTATCCACCACCAGCAGCGCGCCAGCGTTGTGGGCGATGTCCGCCACCGCGGCAATGTCGGCCACTTCGGTCAACGGGTTGGACGGCGTCTCCAGGAAGAACAACTTGGTGTTCGGCTTGACCGCCGCGCGCCAAGCCGCCAGGTCGGTGCCATCGACGAAGGTCGTCTCGACGCCAAACTTGGCGAAGATATTGGAGAACAGCGTCATGGTCGAGCCGAAGATGGCGCGCGAGCTGACCAGGTGGTCGCCCGCCTGCATCGACGACATCACCACCGACATGATCGCGCTCATTCCGGACGCGGTCGCCATGCAGGCCTCGGCCCCTTCCAGCGCGGCCAGGCGGCTCTGGAACATGGCCACGGTGGGATTGGTGAATCGCGAGTACGTAAATCCCGTTTCCGAATTGGCGAAGCGTTCGGCGGCCTCGGCAGCGCTGTTGAAGCAGAAGCTGGAGGTCAGGTACATCGCCTCCGAGTGCTCCATGAACTCGCTGCGCATGGTGCCGGCGCGCACGCCGAGCGTATCGATGTCGAGGGAGTCGAGAGGAAGCGGTTCGTTCATGATGGGGAGGCGGTAGTACCCGCGCGGTTATCTGTGTAAGAGGTGAGCCTGGCCGCGCACTGGCGGCAGCAATAAAAAAGCCCGTACGATCATTGGCCGGGGGCCGAATCGACGGGCTGCTTGTGTTCTGGGGATAGGCCCCGCGCTGCGGCGGGAAGCCGGCCTGCCATTGTGCCTTTGCTGCGCACAACCGGTAAGCCGGTGTTCCGCTTTAGCTGTTTCGGGCATTTCCCTGTGACGGGCAATTTCCTGTTCCGGGATAAGAACCAAACTCCGGCAGGACCCGCGTCCGCAAGCTGACAATCAAATCGACGCCCGGCAATGTTACGGCCGGGCCCCGCCCTGCGTCAACTCCGCGGGTATGCCGCGGGTGCGCCGCGTCTTACTCGTTACCGCCCGAGCGCTGCAAGTGCAGCTGCGAGCGCTCGCCGTCACCGAGGCCACCGGTGCCGTCGCGATCGGCCTGGCTGCGCGCGGTTTCCAGGCGCTCCAGGTAGGCTTCGTCGATATCGCCGGTGATGTAGCGGCCATCGAAGCACGATGCATCGAAGTCCTTCAGCGCCGGGTTGATGTCGCGCACCGCCTGCTTCATCGCTTCGACATCCTGGTAGACCAGCTTGTCGGCGCCGATGATCCTGGCGATCTCTTCGTGGCTGCGGCCGTAGGCGACCAGCTCGCTGCGCGTGGGCATATCGATGCCGTACACATTGGGGAACTTCACCGGCGGCGCGGCCGAGGCGAAGATCACCTTGTTGGCGCCGGCGTCACGGGCCATCTGCACGATTTCGAAAGAGGTAGTGCCGCGCACGATGGAATCGTCCACGATCAGCACGTTCTTGCCCTTGAACTCCACACCCATGGCGTTGAGCTTCTGGCGCACCGACTTCTTGCGCACCGCCTGGCCGGGCATGATGAAGGTGCGGCCGATATAGCGGTTCTTGAAGAAGCCCTCGCGATAGTTCACGCCCAGCTTGTTGGCCACCTGCATGGCGGCCGGACGGCTGGAATCGGGGATCGGCATCACCACGTCGATATCGCCCGCGGAGACTTCGGTGCGAATCTTTTCGGCAAGGTAATCGCCCATGCGCAGGCGCGCGTCGTACACCGGCACGCCATCGATGCACGAATCCGGGCGTGCCAGGTAGACGTACTCGAAGATACACGGCGTCAGCACCGGGTTATCGGCGCACTGCTGGGTGTAGAGATTGCCGTCGAGGTCGATGAAGATGGCCTCGCCGGGCGCCACGTCGCGCTCGAGCTTGTAGCCGATGCCTTCGAGTGCCACCGACTCCGATGCCACCATCCATTCCTTGCCGGTCGGCGTTTCCACGCTGCCCAGGCATAGCGGACGGATACCGAACGGATCGCGCACGGCCAGCATGCCGTAGCCGGCGATCTGCGCAGCAATGGCGTACGAGCCACGCACACGGCGGTGCATGCCCGCCACGGCCTTGAAGATCGTGGCCGGGTCCAGCGCAAGGCCGCTGCTGGCGCGTTGCAGCTCGTCAGCCAGCACGTTGAGCAGCACTTCGGTATCGGAGTGCGTGTTGATGTGGCGGCGGTCGCGGCTGAACAGTTCCTCGTGCAACTGCTTCCAGTTGGTGAGGTTGCCGTTATGGGCCAGGATCACGCCGTAAGGCGCGTTGACATAGAACGGTTGGGCTTCTTCCTCGCTCGAGGCCGAACCGGCGGTGGGGTAACGCACCTGGCCGATGCCGGCGGCACCGGGCAGGCCGCGCATATTGCGCGTGCGAAACACGTCGCGCACCAGGCCATTGGCCTTGTGCATGTGGAAGGTGCTGCCATTTGCGGTAGCGATGCCGGCTGCATCCTGTCCGCGGTGTTGCAACAGCAGCAGGCTGTCGTAAATCAATTGGTTAACGGGCGTGGAGGAAACCACACCGACGATACCGCACATGCCAAGCTCCCAGGAAAGGCGTTTGAATCGGGGCGGCCCCACCCTGTAGGGCAGAGCCTGCGTACTACCAGCCGGACGGTCTGCCCGGCCTCATGTCATGTCTTGACGTATTTGGCGACTTCGGGCGGCAGCCACGGCCGCAGCGACTCCATCGCCTCCATCACGTAGGGCCGGGACAGCGCATCGCGCCAGAACGCCTCCTCGGGCAGCTTGGTGAGCCCGGCCAGAGTCACCACGAACATCACCACCAGTGCGCCGCGCACAAGCCCGAACACCAGCCCAAGGCCGCGGTCGGCGGGCTTGAGCCCGGTACTTTCGAGCAACTGGCCCAACACCGTACCGGCAAGTGCCGCAGCAATCACGGTGCCGATGAACAGCACCCCGAAGCCCAGTGCGCTGCGCGCCAGCTGGCCGCCCGGTACCGATTCGGGAATCCAGCCTGCCGCGGTACCCGCGAAATGGTAGGCCACCAGGAACGCCACCACCCAGCCGATCAGCGAGAGCACCTCTCGCACCAGCCCGCGCAACACGCCAATCAGGCCTGAGGCAATCAGGATGAAAACAACGCTGTAATCGAAAAAAGTCGGCTGCATGCGTAATACGGTGTCCCCGGTGCCCCGGTATGGCGGCTGGCGTTTGGTCCAGCCCGCCCTTGGCATTACTGTTCGACCACCTTGGCGGTCAGGCCCACGGCGCGCACTCGCTTTTCGGCGGCATCAGCCGCATCGCGATCCGAAAAAGGGCCGGCACGCAAGAGCACGCGCTCGCCGTCGGCCAGTGTCTTTTTCTCGATGTAGGCCGGCACTTTGCCCGCCTTGAGCTTGCTCAGCCACTCCTTGGCCTTTACCTCGGAGGAAAAGGCGCCGATCAATACCAGGAACTTGCCGCTGCCGGGCTTGGCATCCGCGCGGACAACCGGTTTGTCCGCGGCCTTCTCGGCAGGCGCCGCCGCCGCGGCGGCAGGCTTGGCCGGTGCCGCATCGGCAACCAGTTCCTCGCCGGCATCGAGCGCCTGGCTGTCGAGCCTGGATTGCGGCGCGGGCGGCAGCGGATCCGCTTTGCGGGCATCGGGCTTCACCTTGCCGCCGGCCCCGCCCGGGCCACCATCGATCTTTACCGCGATATTGTCGACGACTGGCCTTGGCTGGGTCTCGAATACGATCGGCAGCACGATGACGGCAGCCGCCATCAGCACCACGGCCCCGATCAGACGCCGGCGCGCCCGCTGCTTCTGCGGGAATTCCGGGTCGAGCGTGTCGTCTGCGTACTCCTCGGCCAGGCGTCGCGACGAAGCGATGCCTGCACCCGGATCCGAACGCGAGCGGCGAGTGCGCTCCGGTGCCGGGGCGTTGCCCTTGCGGGAAGAAAACAGCGAAAGCAGGCCCATAGATTGGTTCGGTGCGACGGCCGGAAACCGGCCGTTGAAATTGTCGCTCAGATTGCGCGGCGATTTGCCCCGGTGTTAGCCCCGGAAAACTGCCCGGCGGCCGCGCGACTCAATTTGCCCGGGTAGCGCGATATGCCATCACGCCCGCCACGGTGTAGAACGATCCGAAGACCAGAATTCTATCATCCTCGGTCGCTCTGCCGAGGGCATCCCGGTAAGCCGCCTCCGGGCTGGGAAAGCAGGCCGCCGTAGCATCGGGGCCGGGATGGAAACCGCCCTCCTCCAGCTTCTCCAGCAGATCCGCCGCGCTGGCCGCACGCGGCGTCGGCAGGTCGCACAGGCACCAGTGGTCGACCTTGTCGGCCAGATGGCGCAGTACGCCGGCGATATCCTTGTCCTCCATCGCGCCGAACACCGCATAGGTGTAGCGGAAGAAGCCCATGTTCTCGAGGTTCTGCCCCAGCGTGGCGGCTGCGTGCGGATTGTGCGCCACATCCAGGATCACCGCCGGGCGTCCCGGCATGACCTGGAAGCGCCCCGGCAGTTCGACGAAGGCCAGCCCGTTGCGCACTTCCTGCGCGCTGACCGGCAGGCGCGGACGCATGGCCTGCAGCGCCGCCAGCGCGGCCGAGGCGTTGAGCAACTGATTGGCGCCTCGCAGGGCCGGATAACCCAGCCCGTTGAGCTTGCGCTCGCGGCCGCTCCAGTCCCACTGCTGGCGCTCCTGGCCCTTGGCAGCCTGATGCTGGAAATCCCGGCCCACCAGCCAGAGGTCCGCGCCGATGGCCTCGGCATGCTCGATCACCGACTTCGGCGGCATCGGGTCCGCCACGATGGCCGGCACGCCGGGACGGAAGATACCGGCCTTCTCGTAGCCGATCTTTTCGCGCGTGTCGCCCAGGTACTGCGTATGGTCGATGTCCACGCTGGTCAAGATGGCGCAATCGGTATCGATCACGTTCACCGCGTCCAACCGGCCGCCCAGCCCCACCTCCAGGATCATCGCATCGAGCCCTGCCGCGGCGAAGGCATGGATGATCGCCAGCGTGGTGAACTCGAAATACGTCAGGCTCACCGGATCGGCAAAGCTGGTGCGCGCGCGCTCCACCGCCTCGAAATGCGGCAGCAGTTGCGCATCGGTAGCGAACTCGCCATTGATGCGGGCGCGCTCGTTAAACGAAATCAGGTGCGGCGAGGTATGGCAACCCACCTTGTAGCCGGCCTCCAGCAGGATGCGCTCCAGCATGGCGCAGGTGGAGCCCTTGCCGTTGGTGCCGCCGACGGTGAACACCACGGCATCAATGCGCAGCCCCAGGGCTTCCTTGACGCGGGTGATACGCGCCAGGCCCATGTCGATGCCCACCGGATGGGCGGATTCGAGATGGGATAGCCATTCAGGGAGGGTGGGGAAGATGGGCATGATGGGGATACAGGGTTGTTCGGGGGCTTGGCTTGTTGGAGCCGGTTTGGGGGTGGGTGGTTTCTTTGCCGTTTGGCGGAATTTGGTTTGGCTCTGGGTACCGGGGGATATTGGGGTGTTTTGGGTTAAGTCAAAGGATCTCTGGCTTCAGGAGGGCTTAAATTCAACTTCAACTTCAACTTCAACTTCAACTTCAAAAGCCTAAAGTCAAAGGCGGTTTCACCCCCCTGCGGGGGGCGACCTACTTTTTTGTCTTGCCAAAAAAGTAGGCAAAAAAGGCGCGCCGGATGGGGCGACACCCCCTCGGGATCCGGCGAAAAGAGCGGCCGGGACCCAAACTCGCATCGCCTTAAGGCGATACTCAAACATGGGTCCCTCTTTTCCGCTCTTTCCGCCGGATCCCGAGGCGCCCCATACGGCCGGTACACCCACACGGCTCGCTTCGCATCGCGGGACGGTGTGGCCCGCCCTTGGGGCGCTCCACACGGCTACCAATCGTTACTTGGCGGACCCGCTCTTGCAAACGCCGCCCTCTCCCCCGGCCCCTCTCCCGCAAGCGGGAGAGGGGAGCAAACCCATGGCCGACTCAAACCTTCAGGTTGTAGCCGTGTTTACCGCCCGAGGGGCGGCAAACACAGTCCCGCGATGCGAAGCGAGCCGTCAAGGTTTACCTTGCCGTATGGGGCGCCTCGTCGGCAGGCAAAAAGAGCGGAAAAGAGGGGGCCATGTTTGAGTATCGCCTTAAGGCGATGCGAGTTTGGCCCCCGGCCGCTCTTTTTGCCTGCCGACGAGGAGTCTTTCGCCCCATCCGGCGCGCTTCTTTGCCTACTTTCTTGGCAAGACAAGAAAGTAGGTCGCCTCCCCGAAGGGGAGGTGAAACTGCTTTTGACTTTGAAGTTGAAGTTGAAGTTGAAGTTGAAGTTGAAGTTGAAGTTGAAGTTGAAGTTGAAGTTGCAGCTAAACCTATCAACCACCACCCCAAAAAGCGAAAAAGCGCGAACAACCGTCCGCGCCTAATCACCATCACCAACCCAACCCTTACGCCACCGCATCCGCCGGCTGCTTCTGCAGCAAAGCCAGCAACTGCGCCAATTCATCCCGCATCTTGCGGCGATCGACAATCATATCGATAGCGCCCTTCTGCAACAGGAACTCAGCCCGCTGGAAGCCTTCAGGCAGCTTCTCGCGCACCGTCTGTTCAATCACGCGCGGACCAGCAAAGCCGATCAAAGCCTTGGGTTCGGCGATCACAACGTCGCCCAGGAACGCAAAGCTGGCCGACACGCCGCCCATGGTGGGATCGGTCAGCACGCTGATAAACGGCAGCTTGGCATTCGACAGCTGGTTCAGCATCGACGTAGTCTTGGCCATCTGCAGCAGCGACAGCAGGCTTTCCTGCATACGCGCACCGCCCGTGGCGGTAATGCAGATAAACGGCACCTTCTGCTCCAGCGCCGCCTGGGCGCCACGCACAAAGCGCTCGCCCACCACCGAACCCATGGAGCCGCCCATGAATTCGAACTCGAAGCAGCTCACCACCACCGGAATGGTATGGATAGCGCCGCCGATCACGACCATGGCATCGGTCTCGCCGGTGTCGTCCATGGCGGCCTTGATGCGGTCGGGATACTTCTTGGTGTCCTTGAACTTGAGCGCGTCGACCGGCAGTATCTCCTGGCCGATCTCATAGCGGCCCTCGGCGTCCAGCAGCCCGTCGAGGCGGGCGCGGGCGCGGATGCGCATATGGTGGTCGCACTTGGGGCAGACGTGGAGGTTGGCCTCGACGTCGGTACGGTACAACACCGACTCGCACGACGGGCACTTGACCCACAGCCCTTCCGGAATGCCCTTGCGGGTGGAGGGGTCGGTCTGTTGAATCTTGGGGGGGAGGAGTTTATCCAACCAGCTCATGAAAGGCTCCTTTCGGCACATGCGCGGAACATGTCAGGCCGCGAATTTACCATGCCTGCGATCCGCAGTCCCCGTTCAGCCGGGGCGATGCGCCTGTTGCGGCACAACTGCCGCCAAAATCGTGCGTTTTTGTTGCATTGCCCGCCCGCGCGCAAGCACGGGCGGTGCCGCGTAAATCACGTTCAGGCGTCGAGCGCCTGGCGGATTTCCGCGATGAACGATTGCAGCGATTGTACCGCCTGGTCACGCGGCGCATCTTCGAGCAACTGCACCAGGCGGCTGCCGATCACCACGGCATCGGCCACGCTGCCGATCGTGCGCGCGGTCTGCGCGTCGCGGATGCCGAAGCCCACGCCCACCGGCAGGTTGGCATGGCGCTTGATCAGCGGAATGCGCGCGGCCACGCTATCGAGGTCGATGGTGGCCGAACCGGTCACGCCCTTGAGCGACACATAGTACAGGTAGCCGCTCGCCAGCTTGGCCACAGCTTCGATGCGATCGTCCGTGGAGGTGGGCGCCAGCAGGAAAATCGGGTCCATCCCGTGGGTGCGCATCTGCGCCGCGAAGGACTCGCACTCCTCGGGCGGGTAATCGACCACCAGCACGCCGTCGACGCCGGCCGCCGCCGCGGCCTTGGCGAAGACCGCCTCGCCCATGCGCTCGATCGGGTTGGCGTAACCCATCAGCACCACCGGCGTGGTGGCATTGGTCTGGCGGAACTCCGTCACCCAGGCCAGCACCTTGGTCAGCGTCACGCCCTGCGCGAGCGCGCGCTCGGAGGCACGCTGGATCACCGGGCCGTCGGCCATCGGGTCGGAAAACGGCACGCCGAGCTCGATGACGTCGGCGCCGCCCGCCACCAGCGCGTGCATCAGCGCAACGGTCAGGCCGGGCTCGGGATCGCCCGCGGTGATGAACGGAATCAGGCCCTTCTTGTTCTGCGCGGCTAGCGCCGCGAAAGTCGAATTGATTCGGGACATGGTCATTGAGCAATGGTGGGCAACGGCGTGGACAAGGCAGCCAGCAAGGGCTCGTCGTTCGCTGCTGCGATGTTCAGGGTAGCCGGCGCGGCCTGTGGCGAACTGATGCAAGCCGCGACGCGTTCGCGCGCCACGCGCACATAGTCGGGATTCATCTCGTAGCCGACGAATCGCCGTCCGTGCAGCGCGCAGGCCACCGCGGTCGTGCCGCTGCCGGTGAATGGGTCAAGCACCAGCCCGCCCGGCGGGCAACTGGCCAGCACCATGCGCTGCACGATATGCAGCGGCTTCTGGGTGGGATGGTCCGCACGTTCCGGATCTTGCCGGTGGATCCGCGGCACGCTCCACAGATCCTTCGGGTTGTAGCCCACCTCGAGCCATTTCTTGCCCTCGAAACGCGGTCGGCTGCGTGCCTTCTTGGTCTCGGCATCGTACGGCACGCGCACGGAGTCGAGATCGAAGTAATAGTCACGAGCCACGGCGAAGAACCCGATGTTGTCGTGCACCGAGGAGTACTTGCGCGTGGTGCCGCCCATGCTCGGTACGCGCCGGTCCCAGATGATCTCGTTGATCATGGTCAGCCGCTGCTTGAGCATCACGAACAGTTCCGGCGAGTATTGCCAGGTGCAGAACAGGTACAAGGAGCCGCGCGGCGCCAGCTTGGGCACCACCGCATCGATCCAGCGCGCCGACCATTCCAGGTAGGCTTGCCCGGACAGGCGGTCAGAGTCGTTGCCGTAATCCTTGCCCAGGCCATAGGGCGGATCGGCCACGATCAGGTCGATGGAGCCGTCGGCAATGCGCTTGATGCCTTCCAGCACGTCTTCCTGGTAAAGCGTCAGTTGCGGCGCCGCGAGGGGTGCGGACGGGGCGCCGCCTTCAGCGGCGCCCGGCGGGAGAAAGTCGCGCATCAGAGCTTCAGCCCCGAACGTTCGGCCACGGTATGCATGTCCTTGTCGCCCCGGCCCGACAGATTCACCAGCAGCAGCTTGTCCTTGGGCAGCGTCGGCGCCAGCTTGCAGGCGTAGGCAATGGCGTGGCTGGATTCCAGTGCCGGGATGATGCCTTCGATGCGGCAACAGTCGTGGAAGGCCTTGAGCGCTTCCTCATCGGTGATCGGCACATACTCGGCGCGGCCGATGTCCTTGAGCCATGCGTGCTCGGGACCGACGCCCGGATAGTCCAGCCCGGCGGAAATCGAATGCGTCTCGATGATCTGGCCGTCGGCATCCTGCAGCAGGTAGGTGCGGTTGCCGTGCAGCACGCCCGGCGAGCCGCCGATCAGCGCGGCGGCATGGCGGCCGGTTTCGAGCCCGTCGCCGGCGGCTTCCACGCCGATCAGGCGCACGTCCTTGTGCTCGATATACGGGTAGAAGATGCCCATGGCATTGGAACCGCCGCCCACGCAGGCGATCACGGCGTCGGGCTGGCGGCCCGTCAGTTCGGGCATCTGGACCTTGGATTCTTCGCCGATCACGCACTGGAAATCGCGCACCATCATCGGGTAGGGGTGCGGGCCGGCCACGGTGCCGATGATGTAGAAGGTGTTCTCGACGTTGGTGACCCAGTCGCGCATCGCTTCATTGAGCGCGTCCTTGAGGGTCTTGGAGCCGCTTTCCACCGGCACCACGGTAGCGCCCAGCAGCTTCATGCGGTAGACGTTGGCAGCCTGGCGCTTGACGTCTTCCGAGCCCATGTAGACCACGCATTCCATGCCAAAGCGCGCGGCGATGGTCGCGGTGGCCACGCCGTGCTGGCCAGCGCCGGTCTCGGCAATCACCCGCGGCTTGCCCATGCGTTTGGCCAGCAGTGCCTGGCCAATCACGTTATTGATCTTGTGGGCGCCGGTGTGGTTGAGGTCTTCGCGCTTGAGATAGATCTGCGCGCCGCCGAGCATCTCGCTCCAGCGTTGCGCGTGATAGATCGGCGAGGGCCGGCCGACGAAATGCTTCAGTTCGCGGCGGTATTCCGCGTCGAACTCGGGATCTTTCTGGAAGTGGGCATAGGCTTCGCGCAGTTCGTCCAGCGCGTGCACCAGCGTTTCGGAAACGAAGGAACCACCATAGGGGCCGAAATGGCCACGGGAATCGGGCAGGTCGTACATGAGTCAGCTCTTCTGAACAGGGCCCTTGCCGGTCTGGCAGGGGCTCGATGACGTTAGGGTCGTGCGCGGGGCAGGCACGGAGCAGGCGGGAGGCTGGCTGCCCGATGGGCAAGCTGCCCTACCCGGCATCCGCGCTGCGCACGGCGCGCACGAAGGCGGCAATCCTGGCGTGGTCTTTCACGCCTTTGGCGGCCTCCACGCCACTGCTTACATCGACAGCGTAGGGCCGCACGCGCTCAATCGCGCCAGCGACGTTTTGCGCGTTCAACCCACCACTCAAAACGATCCGAGGAGCGGCGCTTGCGGTCGGGTTGTGGGTGGGTGGAAGCCATGCCGGGGGTATCAGGGTCCAGTCGAAGACGTGCCCGCCACCGCCGTAGCCTTCGACGAAGGCATCAAGCAGCAAGGCAGCGGCATCACGATACAGATCCGCGAATTCTACCAAATCAAGGCCGGGCTGGACGCGTGCCGCGCGCAGAAACGGCAGCCGGCAGCGCTGGGCCGCCTGCGTGCAAGCCTCCGGGCTCTCGTCGCCATGGAATTGCAGTAGCGTAAGCGGCACACGCTCGACCACATGGGCGATCTCGTCGGCATCCGCGTTGACGAACAGCCCCACAACCGAGACGAAGGCGCCGGCGGCTTCGGCCAGCGCGGCGGCGCGCGCCACCTCGACAAAGCGGGGGCTGCCCGGATAGAAAACCAGGCCGATCGCGTCGGCGCCGGCATCCACCGCCGCGCGAACGTCATCCTCGCGCGTGAGCCCGCAGATCTTGACGCGGGTGCGGCGCGGCGCGGCGCGGCCCGGCTCAGGCGACTGGGTCATTGGCAAACACTCCATGGAACAGGCTGGCCGCCGTGTCCGCGACCGGAATCCCGTATTGCTCAGGATACTTCACCCCGGCGAGGTAGAGGCCGTCGGGCATGAAGGTGGGTGCTGCCTTGGCGCGACTGCGCCCGGCCAGCACTTCGGCCATCCAGCCCGGCGGGTAGCGGCCCCGCCCTACCGCGACCAGGCACCCCATCAGGTTGCGCACCATGTGATGCAGGAAGGCGCTGGCGCGAAAACGCACGAACAACCAATCGCCATCGGCCTTGAGCGTGATGTCGTACATGGTCTTGACTGGCGACTTGGCCTGGCACTCTGCGGCGCGGAAGGCGGAAAAATCGTGCTCGCCCAGCAGGCAGGCAGTAGCGGCGCGCATGGCGTCGACGTCCAGGCCCTGGCCCGGCGGCAGCATCTGGTAGCCAGCCCTGCCGTGCACCAGCGGCACGCGGTGCGGGCCGGTATAGAGCGCGTAGTAGTACATGCGCTCGAAGGCCAGGAAACGCGCATGGAAGCCCTCGTCGACCGGCCTGGCCCATTGCAGCGCGATGCTGGGCGGCAGGAAGGCGTTGACGCCCCGCACCCAGGAGAACGGCTCGCGCGACAAGTCGGTGTCGATATGGATCACCTGTCCGAGCGCATGCACGCCGGTATCGGTGCGGCCTGCCACCGTGGTCTGCACACGGCGGCCGGCGAAGCGCTCAATTGCGTCTTCTAGCCGGTCCTGCACCGTATTGCGGTGCGGTTGCGACTGCCAGCCGGAGAAAGCGGCACCGTCGTAATGGAGGCCGAGGGCGATGCGGTTCATGAGGCGGAAATTGACAAGCGGAAATTGACGGGCAAAGCGCGAACGAATGAACGAAAACGGAGCACAACCGGCGAAAGCCAGCGATTGCCGGCCCGCAAAAAGCAAATGCGCCGGGAGCCAGGCTCCCGGCGCATCCGTGGCGAGCTGCCGGGCGCATTGCCTGCGCACAGCCCGCCATCATACAGCCTGGCCTGTCAGGCCACGTCACGCAGCAGGCTGCGGGCCTCCGTCAACAGGGGATCCTGCGACTGATCCACCACTTCCTGCAGCAGTTCCCGCGCGCCTTCCTTGTCGCCGATTTCGATATAGGCCCTAGCCAGATCGAACTTGATCTGCATGTCGCGGCCACCATCGACGACGTCCGCCGACAAGGTGCTCGGGGAGATCCCGCGCGACGTGTCCAGCCCGCTCTCCGCGCTCACGCGCGACAGGTCGATCGGCTCGGACAGCTTGCCGTCGCGCAGCATCGTAGGCGCCGGCAGCGACGATGCGCCATAGAAAGTACGGGTCTCGTGGCTATCGCCCACCGAGTCGTCCCGGCTGTCCGGATTGAGGTCCAGCGAAATACCGGACATATCGAAGTCGAGCGGTCGGCTGCGCGTGGGCGTATCCAGCGCCGGGATATCCTCATGGGCGCCGTGGCCCTGGGGTGCCGGCAAATCCAGATCCAGGTCAAGGCCATCGTCCAGGCGGGTGGCAAGTGCCTCAGGCAACGCGTCGGCATCGCCGAACACGAGCGAGGCCGACTCCGGCGCGGTAATCGGCGCGCCGGCCGCGGGCGCGGGAAAGCCGTCGAGCGGCAACGCCAGATCAGCCAGGTCCGCCAGCGCGGTCTCGCGGGGTGCCGCCGCCGGATCCTGCGAGGGATCGTGGGTGCGCCACTGATCGCCCGGCAAGGTAGTGGTATCGCCGGAAGCCGTGTCCGGCGCCACGCTCAGGTACAAAGCGTTGCCCGGCTCGAGGCGCCGTCCCATTTCCGCTGCCTGTACCCACTCCGCCCCTTGTCCGCCCGTCTGGGCGAACATTTCTTCTGCAATCACGCGAAAACCTTCCACATCCTGACGATTATTGTAAATCTCCATGAGCTTCAGGCGGATCGCCTGGCGCTCAGGGTTTTGCTGCAGCGCTTCGCGCAGGATCTCCTCGGCCTGCACATCACGCCCGTAGGCGATATAGACATCGGCCTCGGCAATCGGGTCGACCTCGTTGGCTTCCGCGGCATTGTTGCCAATGCGGAAATCAGCGCCGAACACACTGTGCTGCGAAGTATCGACGCTCTGTCCACCTGCGGTGCCGAACAGTGAATTGCCGCCCGCCATGACGGTGCTTTCCTGCGACAGGACGCTGTCCCCGAAGGCAGCGTTCTCGCTGGACTTCTGTTGCTGCCGCCGACGATAGATGGCATAGCCGCCCAGCAAGGCGATCAGCAGGCCACCACCGGGCAGCAGCATGGGGTTGGCCAGCAGATCCTCGATGAAGGACGGCTGTGCCACCGGCTGGGGCTGCGTCACGACCGGCGGGCGCTTGGCAGTCGGCGTGGAGGCGGCGGCAGGATTGGCGGCGGCAACGGCGGTGTCCGCCGCACTTGCATTCGCGCCGCTGGCGCCAGCATTAGCGGAGGCCGCCGAAGCCGGCGCTGCCGCGGTTGCGGTGGTTGCAGCCGCAGTCGCCGCCGTGGCAGCGCTGGCACCCGCGCCAGCCTCCGCCGTGACCGGTGCGGCGGTGGCGCCGGCGTCGGCCTTGGCCGTACCGGCGGGCACCACGGCAGGCGCAGCCGACGGCGCCGCGGCGCCATCCTTGCCCGCGCTCTTCTGCGTCTGGGCCAGCTTGGCAATCTCGGCGTTCTTCAGCTCGACCAGCCGCTGCATGTCACTAACGTTCTTCTCAAGCTGCGCGAGACGCGCCTCGGCTTCCTTGAGTTGCCGTTCCTTGGCGATACTGCTTTCCGCAGCGGCGGCGGCGGCCTGGCTACCCCGGTCGGGCTTGCTGAGCTTGAGTTCGTCGCGCGGGCCCGCGGCCGGCGCAGCCTGTTCCTGCACGCGTGCGGTGACATTGCCCGACTGTTCGCGGCCACTGCCGGCTTCGACCGTGCGCGCGGCGGCGGCCGTCGCCAGGCGGCTACGGTAAGCGTCAAAGCCGTGCGTGCGTGCCACCACCTCGCGCCGCGCCGCCCGCGGCGTGACCGATTGCGCTTCCTGCTGGCTGGGCACCTTGAGCACGGCGCCCGCCTTGAGGCGGTTCATATTGCCGCCAATGAACGCGTTCGGATTGTTGCGATACAGCGCGACCAGCATCTGGTCGAGCGAGACCGCATCCTGCCCCTGGGAGGCTTCGTTGGCAATGGCAGTGAGGTTATCCCCGCGCTGGACGGTGTACATGCCGGCAGCCGCGGCCGTACCTTCAGCCACCGGCGCTGCGGCACGGTGCGGCCGTGGCGCCGGTGCCTTGGCTTGCGGCCGTGGCGCCTGGCTAGCCGCCACCGGGGCCGGTGCCGCGGCGGGCACAGGCGCAGCGCTTGGCGCGGGAGCCGATGCCGCCGGGCCGGCAGCGCCGGCCTCATCCGGGGTTCCCGCCTGCACCACCGTGGTGGGCGAGAAAGTCTGGTTGGATGGCTTGGCGCCGGCCGGATCCAGCAGGAAGGTGTAGGCGCGCGACACCTTGCCGCTAGCCCATGTCATGTCGACCAGGATGTCGACGAAAGGCTCGCTGAGTGGCTGGGTTGACCGGACCCTCGCCACATAGCTGCCGTTGGGACGGCGCTCGACCTGCAGCCGCAGGCTGTTGACCGCCGGCAGATAGGTCAGGCCGGCCTTGGCATACGCATCGGGCGACGCCAGCTTGACGGTCAGCCCGTCCGCTTCTTCCGCACTGACACCACTAATATCGATTTCCGCCTGCAGCGGCTGACCCAGATTCGACTGTACCCGTAGTTGCCCGAACCCCGCGGCGTAAGCGGCCGGCTGCGCGAGCAGCAAACCCAGTGCCGTGAAGGCCAGCGTTGACCAGCGCTGGCGGGCTATAGGCGCATCTTTCCGGCGATGTTGGCTCACACTCACCTTGTGCTCCGTTGTGTTCTAGTAATGAAATTAACTTAACATCAATGGTTTAGCGCAGCAAGTTAGCGTCCCGACTGAGCCCCGCGCCAACTCGTACGGACGTGCGGACGACCGCCCCGCAGCCCGGCATATGCCGGCTGTATTGTGACGCACCGCCGGGAAAAATAGTCAGCCGGGAATGACAACGCCGCGCACAGGCGCGGCGTTGTCATCAAAGCCGGGGGTTTCTGTTGCCTTGCTGCAACGAAACCCCCGAACACCCGGCCCAGGACCATAAGACATGCCTTGAGGCTGCCTGAAGGGCCACTCCCGGACTCAGGCTTCGATCAGGATGCGCAGCATACGGCGCAGCGGTTCGGCGGCGCCCCACAGCAACTGGTCGCCGACGGTGAAGGCCGACAGGTATTCACCACCCATCTGCATCTTACGCAAACGCCCCACCGGAATGGTCAGGGTACCGGTCACGGCTGCCGGCGTGAGGTCGGTCATGCTGGCCTCACGGGTATTTGGCACAACCTTGGCCCACTGGTTGTTTTCGGCCAGCATGCCTTCGATCTCATCGAGCGGCACATCGCGGCGCAGCTTGATGGTCAGCGCCTGCGAATGGCAGCGCATCGCGCCAATGCGCACGCACAGGCCGTCCACGGCGATCGGCGAAGCGCCGGTCGCGCCCAGGAAGCCTTCGCCGCGGCCCAGGATCTTGTTGGTCTCGGCGCCGGCCTTCCACTCTTCCTTCGACACGCCGTTGCCCAGATCCTTGTCGATCCAGGGAATCAGGTTGCCGGCGAGAGGCACGCCGAACTGCTTGGTTTCGTCGGCCGACAGGCCGTGCTGGGTTGCCAGGATGGTACGGTCAATTTCCAGGATGGCCGATGCCGGGTTATCCAGCAGCGACTTGACCGACGCATTGAGCGTGCCGAACTGCGTCAGCAGCTCGCGCATGTGCTGCGCACCGCCGCCCGAAGCGGCCTGGTAGGTCATGGAGGTCATCCAGTCGATCAGATCGTGCTGGAACAGGCCGCCCAGGCCCATCATCATGCAGCTGACCGTGCAGTTGCCGCCGATGAAATTCTTGACGCCCTTGGTCAGCGCGTCCTTGATGACACCGAGGTTGACCGGATCGAGCACGATGATGGCATCGTCCTTCATGCGCAGCGAGGACGCCGCATCGATCCAGTAGCCCTTCCACCCGGCCGCACGCAGCTTCGGGAAAATCTCGTTGGTGTAATCGCCGCCCTGGGCCGTGAGGACCACGTCGCACTTCTTCAGCGCTTCGATGTCGTTCGCGTCCTGGAGCTTGGTTTCATTCTTGGCCATGGCCGGGGCCTGGCCGCCAGCGTTGGACGTGCTGAAGAATACGGGCTCGATATGGTCGAAATCGCGCTCTTCCTGCATGCGTTGCATCAGGACGCTGCCGACCATTCCTCGCCAGCCGACGAGACCTACAATCATGACTAACCTCGGATGTGATTTGAACTTCCCCGCGCTTTCTTCGCCCGACGTGACTGCGCGGGGAAGACGAGCAGGCACGACGAACGATCTAGCCGATCGTTTTGGTAATAATGGTTTTAATCGTCGTTGCGGTAAGCGGGTGGCCGTGCGAACCCAGGCCAACCGGGCTGCGGGTAGCAACCGGGGCGGCGATGGCAGTCGAGGGGGACTGGAAGATTCGGACCATCCGCAAAGTCTACACGATTTTGCGGCGCTGCCACACGGGGGAAATCGGGGACAAATAAAAGAAAAGGCGCCGCATGCGGCGCCTTTTCAACTTGATACGGCTTACAGCGCGGCCAGGACGGCCTCGCCCATCTCGCGCGTACCGACCTGCTTGCAGCCCGGCGTCAGGATGTCGCCGGTGCGATAGCCCTGGGCCAGTACCTTCTTGACGGCGTTCTCGATGCGGTCGGCCTGTTCGGCGCGGTTCAGCGAGAAGCGCAGCATCATCGCCGCCGACAGGATGGTGGCCAGCGGATTGGCCACGCCCTTGCCGGCGATGTCGGGCGCGGAACCGTGCGAAGGCTCGTACAGGCCCTTGTTATTGGCGTCCAGCGAAGCCGATGGCAGCATCCCGATCGAACCCGTCAGCATGGCGGCCTCGTCCGACAGGATGTCGCCGAACATATTGCCGGTGACGATGACGTCGAAGCTCTTGGGTGCCTTGACCAGTTGCATGGCCGCGTTGTCCACGTACATGTGCGACAGCTCGACTTCCGGATATTCCTTGTGCACGTCGATCACGACGTCCTTCCAGAACTGGAAAGTCTCGAGCACATTGGCCTTGTCGACGCTGCACAGCTTCTTGCCGCGCTTGGCGGCGGCCTGGAAGGCGACATGCGCGATGCGGCGGATTTCCGGCTCGCTGTAGCGCATCGTGTCAAAGCCTTCGCGCGCGCCCTTGAAGGGACCGTCCGGCGCTTCGCGCATGCCGCGCGGCTGGCCGAAATAGATGTCGCCGTTCAGTTCGCGCACGATCAGGATATCCAGGCCGGCTACCAGTTCGGGCTTCAGGCTGGAGGCGCCGGTCAGCTCCGGATAGCAGATCGCCGGACGGAAGTTGGCGAACAGTTGCAGGTGCTTGCGCAGACCCAGGATGGCCTGCTCGGGACGCAGCGGGCGATCCAGCTTGTCGTACTTCCAGTCGCCCACGGCACCGAACAGGATAGCGTCGGCGTCCTTGGCCAGCTTGAGCGTGGCATCGGGCAGCGGATGGCCGCTGGCCTCGTAGCCCGCGCCGCCCACCGGCGCGGTTTCCAGCTCGAACTTCTCGTCGAGCGCGTTCAGGACCTTGACGGCCTCCGCGATGATTTCGGGACCGATGCCGTCACCCGGCAGGACTGCGATTTTCATGCTCTGTCTTCCTTTTATGTCTCGGCGTTCCAGCCAGTCTCAACCAACCACGCGATTGTTCAGCCACGGCATCTTCGCCACGCGTTCCGCCTCGTATGCCTTGATCTTGTCGGCATGGCGCAGGCTCAGGCCGATATCGTCGAAACCATTGAGCATGCAGTACTTGCGGAACGGTGCGATATCGAACGCGTAGCTGTCGCCGCCCGGCGTGATCACCAGTTGCTTGTCGAGATCGATCGTCAGCTTGTAGCCGTTGAACGCGTTGGTCTCGTTGAAGATATGGTCGACTTGCAACTCGGTCAGAACGACCGGCAGCAGGCCGTTCTTGTAGCAGTTGTTAAAGAAGATGTCGGCAAAGCTCGGCGCAATCACGGCGCGGAAGCCGTATTGCGTCAGCGCCCACGGCGCGTGCTCGCGCGAGCTGCCGCAACCGAAATTACGGCGTGCCAGCAGGATCGAGCCACCCTGGTAGCGCGGCTGGTTGAGCACGAAGTCCGGGTTCAGCGGCCGCTTGCTGTTGTCCTGGCCGGGCTGGCCCACGTCCTTGTAGCGCCACTCGTCGAACAGGTTGGGGCCGAAGCCGGTACGCTTGATCGACTTGAGGAATTGCTTGGGGATGATGGCGTCGGTGTCGACGTTCTCGCGGTCCAGGGGCACCGTGAGCCCGCTGTGTACAGTGAACTTGTCCATGGTCGGTTCCTTACTTCTTTGCCGCGTTTTCGAGCGAGCGGCCTGCGGCCTGTGTGTCCTTGCCAAGGCCGGCCATCGTATGGCAGCCGGCCAGTTGCAGCATGCACACGCATGCGAGCAACACGATCAGGGCTTGTTTCATGATGAGCCTGCGCGATTTAGCCGAGCTGGCGGATATCGACAAAGTGGCCTTCGATGGCAGCAGCGGCAGCCATCGCCGGGCTCACCAGGTGAGTCCGGCCACCCGCGCCCTGCCGCCCTTCGAAATTGCGGTTCGAGGTCGATGCGCAGCGCTCGCCCGCTTCCAGGCGGTCGGCATTCATGGCCAGGCACATCGAGCAGCCCGGCTCGCGCCACTCGAAGCCGGCGGCCTTGAAGACCTTGTCCAGCCCTTCGCGCTCGGCCTGCTCCTTGACCAGGCCAGAACCCGGCACCACCATCGCCAGCTTCACGTTGTTCGCCACGCGGCGGCCCAGCTTCTGCACGACCCAGGCGGCGGCGCGCATGTCTTCGATGCGGGAGTTGGTGCAGGAACCGATGAAGACCTTGTCGATCTTGATGCTGTCCACCGGCACGTTAGGCTGCAGGCCCATGTACTCCAGCGCGCGCTCCATGGCGTTGCGCTTGTTTGGGTCTTTTTCCTTCTCGGGATCCGGCACGCGGTCCTCGATGCTGATCACCATCTCGGGCGAGGTGCCCCAGGTCACTTGCGGGCGGACCTCTTCCGCGCGCAACTCGACCACCTGGTCGAAATGCGCGCCGGCGTCCGAATGCAGCGTGCGCCAGTAGTTCACGGCCTGCTCCCACTCCACGCCCTGCGGCGAGAACGGGCGGCCCTTGACGTATTCGAGCGTGACATCGTCGACGGCAACCAGGCCAGCGCGCGCACCCGCCTCGATGGCCATGTTGCACACCGTCATGCGCCCTTCCATGGTCAGGTCGCGGATGGCCGAACCGGCAAACTCAATGGTGTACCCGGTGCCACCGGCGGTGCCGATCTTGCCGATCACGGCCAGCACGATGTCCTTGGCGGTACAGCCGCGCGGCAGCTTGCCTTCCACGCGCACCAGCATGTTCTTGGCCTTCTTGCCCAGCAGCGTCTGTGTGGCCAGCACGTGCTCCACCTCGGAGGTGCCGATGCCGTGCGCCAGCGCGCCGAACGCGCCGTGCGTGCTGGTATGCGAATCGCCGCACACCACCGTCATGCCCGGCAGCGTGGCGCCCTGCTCCGGCCCGATCACGTGCACGATGCCCTGGCGCAGGTCGTTCATCTTGAACTGGGTGATGCCATACGCGTCGCAGTTGTTGTCCAGCGTGTCCACCTGCAGCTTCGACACCGGATCCGAAATACCCTGGCTGCGATCGGTGGTCGGCACGTTGTGGTCCGACACCGCCAGGTTGGCGCTGATGCGCCATACCGGGCGCTGCGCCAGCTTCAGGCCTTCAAACGCCTGCGGGCTGGTGACTTCGTGCAACAGATGCCGGTCGATGTACAGCATCGTGGTGCCGTCATCCTCGACGTGCACGGTGTGGTCATCCCAAAGTTTGTCGTAAAGCGTCTTGGCCATGATGCAGGGGGGCGGGCCGGGACCGTTCGGAACTGCACGGTTGGCGGCGTCGCGCGGTAGTTTGCGGGGATTTTTCGCAGGAATGCGGGCAATGAACTGCGGCTTGCTGCGATGCTTGACTTCGCAATCGATTATGCCACAGCGATAGCGCGCGACCGGGCCCTGGCCGGGCCGCGCGGCGGCGGGAATGTAATGTGATTGGCGAAAGGGGGATTTCGCCGATGGCGAAAAGGGGGGAATGGCGTGGGCGTTCTCCCGCTCGGCCGCCAGGCGGACGAGCGGGGAAAAAGATGGGCTCAACCGCCCAGATACGCGCTCTTGATACGATCGTTGGCCAACAGGTTGGCGCCAGTGTCCGCCAGCACCACGCGCCCCGTCTCCAGCACATAGCCACGATCCGCCACGCCCAGCGCCTTGTTCGCGTTCTGCTCCACCAGGAACACAGTGACGCCTTCGTCACGAATGGTCCGGATGATGTCGAAGATCTGCGCGATCACCAGCGGCGCCAGGCCGAGGGTAGGCTCATCCAGCAATAGCAGCCGGGGCCGGCTCATCAGCGCGCGGCCGATGGCCAGCATCTGCTGCTCGCCGCCGGACATGGTCCCGGCGCGCTGGGCCGAGCGCTGCTTCAGGCGCGGGAAGAGCTTGTAGACGTGCTCGACGCCCGCCTCGATCTCGTCGCGCTTGCCGAAGAAGGCGCCCATCTTCAGGTTTTCCAGCACCGTCAGGCTGGGAAACACGCGCCGCCCTTCCGGCGAGATCGCCATGCCGAGACGCATGATCTCGTGGGTAGGACGCCGCGTGATGTCCTGTCCTTCGAACATCACGCGTCCGCTCGACGCGCGCGGCGAGCCGCACACGGTCATCATCAGCGTGGTCTTGCCAGCGCCGTTGCTGCCGATCAGCGTGACGATCTCGCCCTTGTTCACTTCGATCGATACGCCAGACAGCGCTTCAATGGCGCCGTAATGGGTATGGACCTTTTCCAGCTTCAGCATCAGTCCTCTCCCAGGTAAGCCTTGATCACGCGCGGATCGTTACGCACTTCGGCCGGTTTGCCGATCACGATCGGCCGGCCGTGCTCCATCACCAGGATGCGGTCGGACACGCCCATCACCAGGCTCATGTCGTGTTCGATCAGCAGCACCGAGATCTTGAACTCGCGCCGCAACTGGTCGATCAGTTGCGACAACTCGACCTTTTCCTGCGGGTTGAGCCCGGCCGCGGGCTCATCGAGCATCAACAGGCGCGGATTGGTGATCATGCAACGCGCGATCTCCAGCCGGCGCTGGTGGCCGTACGACAGCGTGCCCGCCTCGCGGTTGGCCACGCCACGCAGACCCATGCGCTCGAGCCACACCGAAGCGCGCTCCAGCGCCTCGCGTTCGGCGCGGCGATAGGCCGGCGTGGCGAACAGCCCGTGCAGCAGGCCGGAGCGCACCTGCAGGTGCTGTGCCACCAGCAGGTTCTCCACCACCGTCAGTTGCTTGAACAGACGGATATTCTGGAACGTGCGCACCAGCCCGCGGCGCGCCACCTGGTGGCTCGGCAGGCGGGCAATCGAATGGCCGTCCAGCGAGACCTCGCCGGCGGTCGGCTTGTAGAAGCCGCCCACGCAGTTGAACACCGTGGTCTTGCCCGCGCCGTTGGGGCCGATGATGGCGAAGACTTCGTCACGGCGCACATCGAAATCGATGCCGTCGACCGCCAGCAGGCCGCCGAAGCGCATCTGCAGGCCGGAGACTTTCAGCAGTTCCGCTTGTTGAACTTGACTCATTGCGGCAACTCCACGTGGGGGCGGCTCGCGGGCAGCAGGCCCTGCGGACGCCACATCATCATCAGCACCATCACCAGGCCAAAGATCAGCATGCGGTACTCGGCAAAGCCGCGTGCCATTTCCGGCAGCGCGGTCAGCAGGATGGCCGCCAGGATCACGCCCAGTTGCGAGCCCATGCCGCCCAGCACCACCACCGCCAGGATCAGCGCGGACTCGATGAAGGTGAACGATTCGGGATTAACCAGGCCCTGGCGCGCGGCGAAGAACGCGCCGCCCAGGCCGGCGAAGGCCGCGCCCAGCGTAAATGCCGACAGCTTGATGCGGGTCGGGTTCAGGCCGAGCGAACGGCAGGCGATCTCATCCTCGCGCAGGGCTTCCCACGCGCGCCCCATCGGCATGCGGATCAGCCGGCTGGTGACGAACAGCGTGAAGCCCACCAGCAGCAGCGCCAGCAGGTACAGGAAGATCACCATGTGCTCGCCGCTGTAGTCCCAGCCCAGCAGCTCGTGGAAAGTCTTGGCGCCCTCCACGCTCGCGCTGCGTGCCATCTCGATGCCGAACACGGTCGGCTTCGGGATGCCCGACACGCCGTCCGGGCCACCGGTCAGGCTGGTCAGGTTGTTGAGCAGCAGGCGGATGATTTCGCCGAAGCCCAGCGTGACGATGGCCAGGTAATCGCCACGCAGCCGCAGCACCGGGAAGCCCAGCAGGAAACCGAAGGTGGCCGACATGCAGGCTGCGATCGGCAGGCATTCCCAGAAGGTCAGGCCGAAGTACTGGTTGAGCAGTGCGTAGGTGTAGCCGCCCACCGCGTAAAAGCCGACGTAGCCCAGGTCAAGCAGCCCGGCGTAGCCCACCACGATGTTCAGGCCCAGCCCGAGGATCACGTAGATCAGTGCCAGCGTGGCCACGTCCACCGCGCCGCGCGAGCCGAAGAACGGGAACACCAAGCCGACCGCCAGCAGCAGCCAGATCACCTTGCGTTGCTGGCCGGTGCCCAGCGCGGGCAGGCTCGGCACCTTGACGCCGGCGGTGGCGCGCAGGAACAGCGGCTTGAACAGCTGGAACAGGAAGACCGCGCCCACCGCCAGCCAGACCGGCTTCCAGTGCGGCTCGAACACAACCTTGTAGCCGTCCAGCTTGAGCTGCAGCCCCAGCACGGGAATAGTCAGGATGGCCGTCATCACGGCCGCGACGATGGCGTTCTTCAGGGTCTGCCCTGCCGGGGCGCTTTGCGCCACGTTGATCGGCGTAGAAATAGCTTGTGTCATGGCGTCATACCTTTTCAACGTCGGGCTTGCCCAGCAGGCCGGTCGGGCGGAACAGCAGGATCAGCACCAGCAGGCCGAAGGCCACCACGTCCTTGTACTCGGCCGGCATGTAGCCGGAGGCAAAGGTTTCCGCCAAGCCCAGCAGCACACCGCCCAGCATGGCGCCGGGGATGCTGCCGATGCCGCCAAGCACCGCCGCGGTAAAAGCCTTGATGCCTGCGACGAAGCCGATATAGGGATTGAGCTTGCCGATGGTCAGGCCGATCAGCACACCGCCCACCGCCGCCAGCATCGCGCCCAGCACGAAGGTGAAGGAGATCACGCGGTTGGTGTCGATGCCGAGCAGGTTGGCCATGCGCATGTCTTCGGCGCAGGCGCGGCAGGCGCGGCCCATGCGCGAATGGCCGATAAACAGCGTCAGCGCGATCATCAGCACCAGCGTCACGCCCACGATCAGCAGCCGCGAATACGGCATGGTCACGGTGAAGTCGCTGCCCATCTGGAACTCGATGGCGCCGGAGAGCAGCACCGGCACGGACACGTCGCGCGCGCCCTGCCCGATCTGCACATAGTTCTGCAGGAAGATCGACATGCCGATGGCGGAGATCAGCGGCACCAGCCGCGGCCCGCCGCGCAGGGGCCGGTAGGCCACCCGCTCCACCGCGAAGCCGTACAGGCCGGTGACCAGCACCGAAACCAGCAAGGCGGCGCCCAGCACCAGCGGCAGCGGATAACCCGCGCTCGCACCGATCGCAGTGAGCGTCACCAGGCCCACGTAGGCGCCGATCATATAGATCTCGCCGTGGGCAAAATTGATCATGCCGATGATGCCGTAGACCATGGTGTAGCCAATGGCAATCAGCGCATAGATCGCACCCAGCGTCAGGCCATTGACCAGTTGCTGGGTGAACTGCGGAAGGAACTCGTTCATGCGGGAAGCCCCATAACTTTGAAGCAGGAGAAGCCGGCGCTGCAGGAGATGCGCAAGCGCCTGGCAAGCTCCGTGATGCCGGAGTTGCCCAGGCACCGGCTGCGGCGGATAAGCCGCACCGGCCGGGCAACCGGACCCCGATACCAAAACGCCCCGCTCAAACCATGAGCGGGGCGTATCAAGCCGATGTGCGGCTTAGTTGGCAGCGGTCTTGGTAGCGTCCTTGTGCCAGGTGAACACAACGAACCTGAACGACTTCAGGTCGCCCTGCGCGTCGTACTCGACCTTGCCGATCGGGGTCTGGAAGGCGTTCTTGTGCATGTAGGCCGCGACCTTGGTCGGGTCGGTGCTCTTGGCGCCGGCGATGGCGTCGCCGATGATCTGGACCGCGGCATAGGCCGGCATCTGGAACGGGCCGTTGGCATCGCGCTTTTTGTCGGCGAAAGCCTTGACCAGCGCGGCATTGGACGGATCGGCGGAGAAGTCGGCCGGCAACGTCACCAGCATGCCTTCGGACGACGCGCCGGCAATGGCGGTCACGTCCTTGTTGCCCACGCCTTCAGGCCCCATGAAGGTCGCCTTGACGCCCTGCTCGCGCGCCTGGCGCATCAGCAGGCCCATTTCCGGGTGGTAGCCGCCGAAGTAGACGAAGTCCACGCCTTGCGACTTGAGCTTGGTGATCACGGCGGAGTAGTCCGAATCGCCGGCATTCACGCCTTCGAACACGGCGACCGGGATCTTGGCGGCTTCCAGGTCCTTCTTCACCGAGGACGCGATGCCCTGACCGTACGACTGCTTGTCGTGCAGGATCGCAACCTTCTTGGGCTTGACCTTGGTGATGATGTACTGGGCAGCGGCCGGGCCTTGCTGGTCGTCACGGCCGATGGTGCGGAAGATGAACTTGCGCTTCTTGTTTTCGGTCAGCTGCGGCGCGGTGGCCGACGGGGTGACCATCACGACGCCTTCGTTCTCGTAGATGTCGGAGGCGGGGATGGTCGAGCCCGAGCACACGTGCCCGATTACGTAGTGGATCTTCTGGCTGACGATCTTGTTGGCAACCGCCACGGCTTGCTTGGGTTCGCAGGCGTCGTCCATCAGCACCACTTCGAACTTGTTGCCGCCCGCGCCGCCGGCGGCATTGATCTGCTCGATGGCAGTCAGCGCGCCAGCCTTGACCATGTCGCCGTACTGGGCAACCGAGCCGCTCATGGGGCCGGCAATGGCAATCTTGATGGTCTCCGCGTTGGCGGTGGCGCCGAAAGCGCACAGGGCCGTGGCCAGGGAGATGGACGTAAGACGGGACAGCGTCATCAGGAGCTCCTCGATATGTATTGGTCATGGACTGAGGCGGCATGACCTGCGCAATCGAACAACACCCGCGAGCTACAACCTGGAAGACGCCCGAGACGCGGAAGACGGGCCTGCAAGACATAAAGCGTGTGCGGGGCCCGGCATGTGCCAGCCCTCCCGGATACAGCGGAGAGGACCTTGGTTCGGAAAGACAACGTTAATGCGTTCTCTATTGCGCAGGTGATTCGCCTGCCCCGCTCGCCTCAACGCAGTCCGGAAGGGTGGCCCGGCTGCTGTCGGCAAAGCAGCCCGCATTATAGGGTCAAACTCCGCGCCGGATGGCATATTTGCACAACAAATGAGGACGCAATTAGCAGATTTTCGGCACAAATCATCGAAAATTGACGTTTTCGCCACCTTTTCGGCAATCGTTCTTTTGCGACGCACAAGGGCTGCCTGGCCTGAATGACAAACGCCCCGGCATGGCCGGGGCGTTTGGTATTGCTGCGCTGCTCACGGGGACCAGGTTATCCACACCCTACTTCGGCATGGCCCCCTGCCCTTGGGCGAAAAGCTCAACGCGTGCCGATATCCGGCACGTTGCGGCTTGCCGCACCGTTGAACAGCTGGCGCGGACGGCCGATCTTGTACTCCGGATCGGTGATCATTTCTTCCCACTGCGAGATCCAGCCCGGCGTGCGTGCCAGGGCGAAGATGCAGGTGAACAGCGACGTCGGGATGCCCAGCGCGCGCTGCACGATGCCCGAGTAGAAGTCGACGTTCGGGTACAGCTTGCGGCTGACGAAGTACTCGTCTTCCAGCGCGATCTTTTCCAGTTCCATGGCGAGCTTGAACAGCGGGTCGTTGTGCAGGCCCAGTTCGTTCAGCACTTCATAGCAGGTTTCGCGCATCAGCTTGGCACGCGGGTCGTAGTTCTTGTACACGCGGTGGCCAAAGCCCATCAGGCGGACGCCCGAGTTCTTGTCCTTGACCTGCTTGATGAACTCCGTGATGTTGTCGACGCTGCCGATTTCCTCAAGCATCTTGAGGGCGGCTTCGTTGGCGCCACCGTGGGCCGGGCCCCACAGGCAAGCCACGCCGGCGGCGATGGCGGCGAACGGGTTGGTACCCGAGGAGCCGGCCAGGCGCACCGTGGAGGTGGATGCGTTCTGCTCGTGGTCCGCGTGCAGGATGAAGATGCGGTCCAGCGCGCGCTCGAGCACCGGGTTCACCTTGTACGGAGCGCACGGCGTGGAGAACATCATCTGCATGAAGTTGCCCGAGTAGGACAGGTCGTTCTGCGGATAGATGTACGGCTGGCCGATGTTGTACTTGTAGGCCATGGCGACCAGGGTCGGCATCTTGGCGATCAGGCGGATCGCGGAGATTTCGCGCTGGTGCGGATCATCGATGTCCATGGCGTCGTGGTAGAACGCGCTCATGGCACCCACCAGGCCCGTCAGGACGGCCATCGGGTGGGCATCGCGGCGGAAGCCGCGCAGGAAAAACTGCATCTGCTCGTGAACCATGGTGTGGTTCATCACGGCACCGACGAATTCTTCCTTCTGCTTGGCGTTGGGCAGTTCGCCCTTGAGCAGCAGGTAGCAGGTTTCCAGGTGGTCGCACTTGGTCGCCAGCTGCTCGATCGGGTAGCCGCGGTACAGCAGTTCGCCCTTGTCGCCGTCGATATAGGTGATCTTCGAATTGCACGAAGCCGTCGACATGAAACCGGGGTCATAGGTGAACTTGCCGGTTTGTCCGTACAGCTTGCGAATATCGATTACGTCGGGGCCAACGGTACCCGTATAAATCGGCAGCTCAACGCTGGGGGAACCATCGGAAAACGATAGCGTGGCTTTCACATCGGACGGCGTCATGTCGGTTCCTTCTAATGCTGACTAATAATGTTGACGAAACTCAGACCGAACGCAGCAGGGCAATCACGTGCTGCATCGGGGGCGTGTCGAGCTCACCGTCCAGCTCCTTGCGGGCAAGCAGCAGGTCCATCAACTCGTTGTCGCTCAGCTCGAACAGCTCGGAGAGCGCGGCCACGTCCTGGTCGGATAGGCTTTCTTCGTAACGGTTGAAAAAACGTTCGACGATGATGTCGTTCTCCAGGAGGCCGCGCCGCGCGCGCCAGCGCAGTCGCGCACGCCGGTGCGGATCGGCCTGGTGGGAGAAACTGGGGGAAACACTTTCGGTCATAGGTACCTACTTCCGGCGCGCCGGTCGGGTATGCAGTTTGATAGCCCGGACTGACGCGCCGCTTACATCCACCGCGCGGATCAGACCGAGCGGCGAACCATCAGCTCCTTGATCTTGCCGATGGCCTTGGTCGGGTTCAGTCCCTTCGGGCAAACGTCGACGCAGTTCATGATGCTGTGGCAACGGAACAGGCGGTACGGGTCGTTCAGGTCGTCCAGACGCTCGCTGGTCGCCTGGTCGCGGCTGTCCGCGATAAAGCGATAGGCTTGCAGCAGGCCGGCCGGGCCGACGAACTTGTCCGGGTTCCACCAGAACGACGGGCACGACGTCGAGCAGCTTGCGCACAGGATGCACTCATACAGGCCATCCAGCTCGTCGCGTTCCTCGGGCGACTGCAGGCGCTCTTTCTCGGGCGGCGGCTCGTCGTTGATGAGGTACGGCTTGATCGAGTTGTACTGCTTGAAGAACTGCGTCATGTCGACGATCAGGTCGCGCACCACCGGCAGGCCGGGCAGCGGACGCAATACGATGCGGTCCGGCAGCTCGCGCATATTGGTCAGGCAGGCCAGACCGTTCTTGCCGTTGATGTTCATCGCGTCCGAACCACACACGCCTTCGCGGCAGGAACGGCGGAACGAGATGGTTTCGTCCAGCTTCTTCAGCTTGACCAGCGCGTCCAGCAACATGCGCTCATGACCGTCAAGCTCGACCTCGTAAGTCTGCATGCGGGGCGCAGCATCCTTGTCCGGATCGTAGCGGTAGACTTCGAAAATACGCTTCATTTCTGTGGGTCCTGTGGGTCGTCTACGGCGGTGCTTAGAAGGTCCGGGCCTTGGGCGGAACGCTTTCCACCGTCAGCGGGTTCATCTTCACCGGCTTGTATTCGAGGCGGTTGCCTTCGCTGTAGAACAGGGTGTGCTTGAGCCAGCTCTCGTCGTCGCGATTCGGGAAATCGCTGTGCGCGTGCGCACCGCGGGATTCCTTGCGGGCAGCCGCCGAGATCATGGTGGCCTTCGCCACTTCCACCAGGTTGGCCACTTCCAGGGCTTCCACCAGTGCGGTGTTGAAGACCTTGGACTTGTCCTTCAGGTGAATGTTGTTGGCACGCTCGGTCACTTCCAGGATGCGCTCGACGCCCTCATCCATCAGCTTCTGCGTACGGAACACGCCCGCATGCGACTGCATGTTCTTGCGGATGTCGTTGGCCACGTCCTGGGTGTATTCACCCGAGGTCGACGATTGCAGCTTGGCCAGGCGCGACATGGCGCGGTCGGCGGCATCGGCCGGCAGCGGCTTGTGCTCTTTCTGCTTGATCGCCGTCGCCGCGATATGGTTGCCGGCCGCGCGGCCGAACACCACCAGGTCCAGCAGCGAGTTGGTGCCCAGGCGGTTGGCGCCGTGCACCGACACGCAGGAGCATTCGCCGATCGCGTAGAAACCGTTGATGACCTCGTTGGGATTGCCGTTCTTCGGCGCCACCACCTGGCCATTGATATTCGTCGGGATACCGCCCATCTGGTAATGGATGGTCGGCACCACCGGGATCGGTTCCTTGATCGCGTCCACGTTGGCGAACTTGACGCCGATCTCGCGGATCGACGGCAGGCGCTTCATGATGGTGTCCGCGCCAACGTGCGTCAGGTCCAGCAGCACGTAGTCGCCGTTCGGGCCGCAGCCGCGGCCTTCCTTGATTTCCTGGTCCATCGAGCGCGAGACGAAGTCGCGCGGCGCCAGGTCCTTCAGCGTCGGCGCATAGCGCTCCATGAAGCGCTCGCCGTCCTTGTTGCGCAGGATACCGCCTTCGCCGCGCACGCCTTCGGTGATCAGCACGCCCGCGCCGGCCACGCCGGTCGGGTGGAACTGCCAGAACTCCATGTCCTCCAGCGGCACGCCTGCGCGCGCTGCCATGCCCAGGCCGTCACCGGTGTTGATGAAGGCGTTGGTCGAAGCGGCATAGATCCGGCCGGCGCCGCCGGTGGCGAACAGCGTGGTCTTGGCTTCGAGGATGTAGACTTCGCCGGTTTCCATTTCCAGCGCGGTCACGCCCAGCACGTCGCCGTCGGCGTCGCGGATCAGGTCCAGCGCCATCCATTCGACGAAGAAGTGCGTCTTGGCGCGCACATTACGCTGGTACAGCGTATGCAGCAGTGCGTGGCCGGTACGGTCGGCCGCGGCGCAAGCGCGCTGGACCGGCTTCTCGCCGTAGTTGGACGTGTGGCCGCCAAACGGACGCTGGTAGATGGTGCCGTCGGGGTTGCGGTCGAACGGCATGCCGAAGTGTTCGAGCTCGTAGACCACCTTGGGCGCTTCACGGCACATGAATTCGATCGCGTCCTGGTCGCCCAGCCAATCGGAACCCTTGATGGTGTCGTAGAAGTGATAGTGCCAGTTGTCCTCGCTCATGTTGCCGAGCGAGGCGCCGATGCCGCCCTGCGCCGCCACGGTGTGCGAGCGGGTCGGGAAAACCTTGGAAAGCACGGCCACGTTCAGGCCGGCCTCTGCGAGCTGGAGGGATGCGCGCATCCCGGCGCCGCCCGCCCCGACGATGACCACGTCAAAGCGACGACGCGGCAATCCTGTCTTGACTGCGACCATTTATTACACCCTCCAGAGAATCTGAGCTGCGTAGCCCGCGCAACCGACGAGCCACAGAATCGTAAGAACTTGCAGCACGAGGCGCACGGCCATCGGCTTCACATAGTCCATCCAGATGTCGCGCACGCCAATCCAGGCGTGAAACAGCAGCGACAGGATGGTGAGGAACGTGATGATCTTCATCCATTGGTTGGCGAAGAGACCTGCCCACGCTTCGTAGGAAGCGCCGTTCGAGAGCAGGAAGGCGACTGCCAGCACGACGGTGAAGACCACCATGATGACAGCGGTGACGCGCTGCGCGAGCCAGTCTTTCAGACCGTAGTGCGCACCGACGACCAGACGCTTGGGACCGATATTATTATTTGCCACGTTGACTCTCTCCTCAGAACAGGCCGAACAGCTTCAGGCCGAACACCGCGGTGAGCAACAGGCTGATGATCAGCACGGAGACAGCGGACTTGGCCGAAGCGGCCTTGGTCACACCGACGTGCACGTCGAGCAGCAGGAAACGGATGCCAGCGCAGAAGTGGTGCAGGTAACCCCAGATCAGGGCCAGCAGAACCAGCTTGACGAAGCCACCGGACAGCAGCGCCGAGAACTTTGCGAAACTCAGTTCGGAAGTGACGCTCTGCTCGAAGAGATACAGGACGAAAGGAAGGAGGAGGAACATCAGAGCACCGCTTGCGCGATGCAGGATGGACACCTTGCCGGCCCAGGGCAACCTGTAACGCGCCAGCTGCGTCACATGGATGTTCCGGAACTCCGGCCTGGCTTGTTTGGCTTCAGCCATGCGAGACCCCATTTTGCGGTAAACAAAAAACAAAACTACTGAGCGCTCTGGATGCAAATGGATGCAGCCGGAGCAAATCCCGATAATTTTAGCGCCTTTGTTGCGCGGCGCACCAATAATTTTCAGCTATCGCGCACCAACATGGCGTGCCCGACAATCGAACGCAACCACGCCGCCCGGTAATCTCCCCCGCTTTGCGCAACGGCGGGGTCCGCCGTGGCGGCGTCGGCAATAATCCACCCGCATTTCCACACGGCAGCTCAGCTCAAATCGTTCTGATAATAGTGCCGGGTAGTGACGTACAGCCCCCGCCGGACCTCGACGGGCCGGTCGCCATAGGTGAACGAGACCCGCTCGACGGACAAAAGCGGCGTCCCCGCATCGACGGACAGCAGGGTGGCGGTGGCGCTATCTGCCGCCACGGCGCGGATTTTCTCGGTGGCCCGGATCATGCGCGTGCCGAATTCGGCCTCGAACAGCGCATACATCGGCCCCTTCCATTCGGTCAGCTTTTCGGCGGTCAGGCCCTTGAAGTTGGTACCCAGCAGCCAGATTTCGTCCAGCACCGTGGCTTCGCCGGAGAAAAACAGCACGCGGCGGATCTGCACCACGCTATCGCCGGTGCGGATCTCCAGCAGGCGTGCGATTTCGGCCGGCGCGCGCAGGCGCTTGCACTCCAGCACCTGGCTTGCGCCATAATGCGGCTCGCCCTCGTCCGGCACCAGGCGCAGGAAGCGGAACTTCACGCCATCCTCGTGGTGCGTCGTGACAAAGGTGCCCTTGCCCTGCCGGCGCGCGACCAGGTTCTCGGCCGCGAGTTCGTCGATCGCCTTGCGCACGGTGCCCTGGCTGACCTTGTAGCGCGCGGCAAGGTCCATCTCGCTGGGGATCATTTCGCCTGGCTTCCATTCGCCGGACTGCAGGCTCTGCGTGATGAGCGCCTTGATCTGCTGATAGAGCGGGCTGAACGTAGGCGAGGCCGCGGCGGCCGCGGACGGCTGCGTCCCGGCGCCGGGCGCAGCGGCGCCGTTATCCTGCACTGCAGCAACGGCAGTGCCGGCGAGGGACGGGGGCAGGGATGACATAACCGAATTTCACCACAAAATGGCAAAGGGCGTCCAGCCCGACATCAAATGTCTTATGTCTTATATAAGACATATGAATTGACAACACAATTGAGCCGGCCTACACTCCCGCAGGTTTCACGCTGGCATCCACTCTGGATACGGCACCCCTCTTCGCAGTAGACTTACGCTTTGTCGCACCCCATGACCCGTTGTGGCTCTCTCCAGTCGGCATCGTTAGCAGCGCGCCGGTGGATTGCCGCCTGCCGCCGTGGCGACAAATCCGCACCCGGTGACGTCCGGACCCCCGTCCGGCTCGCCACCGACCAGTTTCCCCCTCTTCTTGTTTGGAGAATTACTCATGGCTAAAGCCCCAATGCGCGTCGCAGTCACCGGCGCCGCTGGCCAGATCGGCTACTCCCTGCTGTTCCGCATTGCCAATGGCGACATGCTCGGCAAAGACCAGCCGGTCATCCTCCAACTGCTCGACCTCCCGCAAGCCCAGGCCGCCGTCAAGGGCGTGGTGATGGAACTGGAAGATTGCGCATTCCCGCTGCTGGCCGGCGTGGTGATCACCGACGATCCCAAGGTCGCGTTCAAGGATGCCAACGTCGCGCTGCTGGTCGGTGCCCGTCCGCGCAGCAAGGGCATGGAGCGCAAGGACCTGCTCGAAGCCAACGCCCAGATCTTCACGGTGCAGGGCAAGGCACTGGACGAAGTCGCCGCCCGCGACATCAAGGTGCTGGTGGTCGGCAACCCGGCCAATACCAACGCCTATATCGCGATGAAGTCGGCTCCGAGCCTGCCCAAGGAGAACTTCACCGCCATGCTGCGCCTGGATCACAATCGTGCCCTGTCGCAAATCGCCGCCAAGACCGGCAAGCCTGTCGCGTCGATCGAGAAGATGTTCGTCTGGGGCAACCACAGCCCGACCATGTACGCCGACTACCGCTACGCGACCGTCGACGGCCAGAGCGTCAAGGACCTGATCAACGACCACGCCTGGAACAATGACGTGTTCCTCCCGACCGTCGGCAAGCGCGGCGCCGCCATCATCGAGGCGCGTGGCCTGTCGTCGGCAGCTTCGGCCGCCAACGCCGCCATCGACCACGTGCATGACTGGGTCCTGGGCTCGAACGGCAAGTGGGTCACCATGGGCATCCCGTCCGACGGTTCCTACGGCATCCCCGAGGACACCATGTTCGGCTTCCCGGTGACCACCGCCAACGGCAAGTATGAAATGGTCAAGGGCCTTGAAGTCGACGCCTACAGCCGGGAAAAGATCAACATCACGCTCAAGGAACTGGAAGAAGAGCGTGCCGGCGTGCAGCATCTGCTCGGCTGATCCAGGCACCGCCAATGACTAAGCCGGAGCCCCGCAACGATTCACGAATCGGCGCGGGCTCCGGTTTTTTCATTCTGGCGCCCCGCCCTTCCCTCCCCCAACCGCTATCCGATTGAATAAAGTGCATCCTTCCGAGGTCTTGTTCCAGGGCGAAGCCATTCCGACGCAACTGCCGGTCTGCGACCACTATGCCGGCAGCGAAAAGCTGATGCTGAAATCGCTTGCCCTGCAGCAAGAGCTTGGGCCCGTGTTCGATATCACTTTCGACTGCGAAGACGGCGCCGCCGTGGGCCTGGAGCGCGATCACGCCGAATTGTGCGCTCGCCTCATCAACGGCCCGCTGAACCGCTTCAACCGCGTGGGCGTTCGCGTACACGACCCTGCCCATGCCAGCTGGCGCCAGGACATCGACATCCTGGTCGGCAGTGCCGGCGCCCGCCTGGCCTATGTGGTCGTGCCCAAGGTAACCGACGTGGTGGAGGTCGCCCGCGTCACCGACCACGTCAACCAGGCCGCGCGCGCGGCCGGCATTGCGCGCCACATCCCCATTCATGTGCTGATAGAGACGCACGCCGCGCTGGAGCAGGCTTTCGATATCGCCCGGCTGGTGCAGGTGGAATGCCTCAGCTTCGGCTTGATGGATTTCGTCTCGGCGCACCACGGTGCCATTCCGGGCGAAGCCATGCGCTCGCCGCAGCAGTTCGAGCACCCGCTGATCCGGCGTGCCATGCTCGAGATCTCGGCAGCCTGCCATCGTCATGGCAAAGTGCCGTCGCACAATGTCAGCACCGATATCGAGCAGCCCGCGCGCGCTGGAGACGATGCGATACGGGCGCGTGCCGAGTTCGGCTACCTGCGCAAGTGGAGCATCCACCCCAGCCAGATCCAGCCGATCGTGGCGGCCTTCCGCCCTGGCGGCGCGGAGATCGGCGCGGCCAGCGAGATACTGATGGCCGCCTACGAGAACAACTGGGCGCCGATCCGCCACCAGGGCCAGTTGCACGACCGCGCCAGCTACCGCTATTACTGGTCGCTGCTGCAGCGTGCGCATGCCACCGGCGCCGGCCTGCCGGGCAATGTGCTGGACCGCTTTTTTGCATGAACGCTGCCTGGGGCGTGGCATCGCGCGGCATTTGCGCGGTGCGCCCAGGCAATGACCACCCTATGACACAGGGTCCAGCCCGGGCCAGGCGCGGGTGAGAGGCCAGACAGGAGACACGATGTCAGAGCAGCAGCCAGTCCCGCAGAACACCCCTAAGCCGAAGAAATCCGTCGCCCTGTCGGGCGTGACCGCCGGCAATACAGCGCTATGCACGGTCGGCCGTACCGGCAACGACCTGCACTACCGTGGCTACGACATCATCGACATCGCCGAGACCTGCGAGTTCGAAGAGATCGCCCACCTGCTGGTGCACGGCAAGCTCCCCACCCGCGCCGAACTCACCGCCTACAAGGCCAAGCTCAAGGCCCTGCGCGGCCTGCCCGCCAACGTCAAGGC